>JANQNL010000087.1 GCA_028279585.1 Thermoplasmatota archaeon | reverse complement strand
GTTGGCTGCAGCTTCCTTTGGGAACCGCCAGATATTGCCGGTACCCACGGCTGCACCCATGGCTGCAAGGATGAAACCCACCCTGCCCGAGAACCCCGCCTCCGACACACGCTTGCTCAAGCTGCTTCCTCCAGAGCCTGCTTCTGCTCTACGATGAGCTTCTCCTCACGTGGACTCAAGCCCTTGAACGCCTTCCTTATCATGGCGCCGAAACCACCCCAGATGAACATGAAGAAGAGGAACATGAACAGGATGGCGGCCACAAATCCGCCTGTGGCTGCAAGGCCAGTCTCGCCTGCTCTGAACGTGAATGGACCGAAAGGTGAGTATCGTGGTTCGGTTATGGACACACCGCGCTTGCTGGTGGCCTCGATGTAGTAGGACACCTCCTGACCTGCCCCCACAGCTGGGATCTTTCCCTCGAAGGTGTTGCCTTCCATCCGAAGCATCTTCACCTTCTGCCACTCGCCGTTGTCCACCTTGTAATGGATGTAGACCTCCTCGCCGTCAGTACCGTATCTGACACCGCCTGCACGACCGAGAGGATCAGTTATCTGGGCAGAAACTGTGAACGGCCCCGTGTTCTTGGTGTCGTTGATCGGGGTCGTGGTGATCTCGAGGTACCTCATCTCCGGGGAGTCCGCATACTCCGCAAGCATCAGAGCAGCTTCGAGGTTCTCCTCGGCCAGAGGGATGATGTTCTCGTGCGGCGGATAGAACCCACCATCATCTCTGCTTCCGATCTCTGTAGTGAACGCATAGCAGGTCTGCATTCCAGGTTCTGTTATAGATATCCCATAGAACCAGTCCTCGGAGTCTCCGGTGGTCCGGTAGAGCTCGTAACCCTGCTGGCCGGTGTAACCCGTGGAGTCTGCGAGCATCCCACCGATGGTAGTGAAGACCCATGCGTGGTCCTCTGCTGTTGGGTATGGATCGCATCCCCAAGGCCAGAGGATAAGGTCAGAGTAAGAGTGATATGACATGCTGAAGACCGGATCGATGGTGAGGAAGAAGTCACGCATATGCTGGGTCTCAGCTGCTGTGAAACCACCCTCTGGGTCCTCGTCGATCTTACCGTCCCCGTCGTTGTCCCTTCCGTCCACAGGGTCCTCGTCGACTTTGTCCCAGTCCCTGTCTCGGAAGAACGGGTCGCCAAGGTCCACACCAAGGAACGAATCCCCATCGTCGTCGAAGTCATCGTTGGGACCACGATACATGCCAGAGCCTGGTCTGAAGGAACTGCCGGGGGCTTCTCTCGTATCGCTACCGAACTCCGCACCCCACTTCCACTGGTAGTTCCTGTTGAGGTCTGTGCCGATGGAGACGAGCTGGCCTGCAACGTAGTTGGGCTCCCTGTTCTTTCGCCAGCTGTTCCTGGCCTCAAGGTTGCCGTCCCCATCGTAGACGTAGCCGTCAGGGTTGAGCATTGGGATGAAGTAAAGCTCTGTGTTGGAAAGGACCCATGCGGCCTTGGAGTAGTTGACAGAGCTCTCGTCATTGTAATTGTCAAGGAGCCAGTGGATGGTATACATGGGCACTTCCATGCTCATCCATTCCCTGGCGTGGTGCATACCGACATACATCACGTTGGGTTCTTCCGGGTCGTTCGCATAGACCTGATCGGACAGTTTCACCATCCATATCTCGTGCTGCTCGTATGTGGAGCCGATGGATTCCAATCTTACAAGATCCGGATATCTGGCCTCCAGCTCCATAAGGTCTGTGACCATCTCGTCGTAGGAGAAGTACTCCTGGAACGTCTGGGCCTTCTCCAGTGGAGTGGATGGTGCTGCCGGTGGTTCTTCCTCCTCCTCTTGAGGGTCACCACCCGAAAGGACCGAAGGATCGCCAGATCCGATAGGTTCGGCGATTATCGGTTCGACAAAGAGCATTGCCTCTAACATGGGTGGTGGACCCAGACAGATGGTCAATATCGAAAGAAGGACTACGAGTGCCAGGACCTGGCTGCTGCGGGGGATGGCTCTGCGCACGGAATCTGTGAATGGGCTGCTAGGATATTAGGTTTAAGGAATGTGTACTCGGAACAAGGTCTGAAACTAGTATATAGAAATCGTTCCATCATTTTTGAGTGAAATGTTGTCTGAAATGATGGAACGACCCCTCTTCAGGTTTCAGACCTTGTGGAGAGGGCACATCTCTCGCCTCTTCCCTTAGCTAGCATCGGAACTTTTGATTTCAAACCCTTAAGCAACTAATTTGCCTAGTTTCGTAGGCAAAACTTAAGCATCTAGTTACTTTATATATTGAAATATATATTTACTTCCCACCAGCGTAAGCGTTGGCCTCTACCCCCAGGAGACCCCCCCTATGCCAAACGAAGGAAAGAAGGACTACTCCGACCTCTGGGACGAACTCGATGAAGACGGAGAGATCGAGCCCATCGAGGATGAAGAAGAAGATGAACCGGAGATGACCCGGACCTTCGACCTAGGCGAGGATGGCATCATGATCGCCAGGGACCTGGAGACCGTGGGGGAGAAGCCCAAGTACGAACCCACCCTGGGATTCTACCCGATAATCGCCTCGGAGCTCTCCCCGCTCATCGATGAGAAACACGACGCTGTGGTCCTGGGTCGCGGAGGCGGGTCACATAACAAGTACGGCCTCAAAGGGACCATGGACCTGGGTGTGGTCACGGAGAAGCAGGTCAAGGGGACCTCCCACTTTGGAAAGAAGGTCCTGTTCGACGCCGAGTTCCCGCACATCGTGTTCATTTGCGGTAAGAGAGGTTCTGGTAAATCATACACCTTAGGAGTATTGGCAGAAGAGATCGCCCGCTCCAACATCGGTGTTGGTGTGGTCCTTGTGGACCCCATCGGTATCTTCTGGTCAATGCGCCTTGCCAACCAGAACGCTGCTGAGGTGGAGATCCTCGAGAAATGGGGGTTGAAGCCACAGGCCCTCAAAGGCGTCAAGGTCATGGCACCCATCGGTTTCTATAAGGACATGGAAGGGACAGTTGACTCTGCTTTCTCCATCACAACAGCAGACCTGTCCGTAGAGGACTGGTGCCTGGTCTTCGACGTTGACCGGTTCAAGGCCCAGGGTCTGTGCATACAGGACGCCATCACATCCGTGCTCGATGGTTACCAGGCAAAGATCGACAACCAGATAGTCGAGGTGCCTCCGGTCCAGCATTATTCCATTGGAGACCTTATTCAGTGTCTCTCGCACGGATTGCGGATGCAATCCAAGGCCGAGGGTCATGCACCTGCGACCCGCAGGTCCGTCATCGCAAGGTTCCGAGCAGCTGCAGCTTGGGGACTGTTCTCTAGGGATGGAACACCCATCTCCGAGATATCCAAGCCGAACAAGGTCACGGTCATCGATGTTTCCCACGCTAAACTTGGCGAGGCCAAGCGCGCCCTCATAGTCGGGATCCTTGGCAGGAAGATCCTGGAAGGAAGGATACAGACATCCAGGCTCGAGGACGCCCGCAAGGTCGGGATGAAGGTGAAGAAGTCGTCCATCATCCCTGTGACCTGGCTCCTTATCGACGAGGCGCATCTCCTCCTCCCCCACACTGGGGAGACAGCGGCGACGAAGCCACTGGTCGAATATGCCAAGCTGGGTAGGAAACCAGGCTGCGGTCTGGTGCTTGCCACCCAGCGACCGGCTGCTACGAATGACGATATCCTGCCCCAGGTGGACATGCTCATCGCCCACAATTTGGCTCTCGAGGACGACATGACCGCACTCCGGCGTCGTATCCCCGCCAAGGTTCCCCCGCAGATAGTTTCATCAGACTTCATTAGGGGTATCCCCGTCGGTGTGGGCGTTATCGCAGATCAGAAGACGCAGCGCAGGGCGTTCGTTTCACAGCTTCGACCCAGGCTCACTCACCACAGCGGTAAAGCTTCCGTTCCAGGTCTGGTCCTGGAGGACGGTTCGGTCATGGGTATGGTGGAAGTGGATGGGGAGGTGGTCAAGCCTTACAATCCAAGGACCGAGCTCAAGCCGACCCACTCCCTGACCACCAAGGTCGAGGAGACAGAGGAGAAGGAAGAGCCTGTGGAAGAACCGGAAGCTGAAGAACCGGCTCCGGCAGCAGAGGAACCTCCTTCTGAGGACTCCCTGGAGTGGGGATGCACATACCTCATCAAGGAGAGCGGGACGGACAGAGGATACGAACTGTTCAACGAAGGTTTCGCAGTCAGTGGCCGAGGAATGATCGTTTCTAGAGTTCACCCCAGCAAGCTCAAGCGCAAGGTGGACCTGCCCGAGGGGACCAAGTTCGTATGGCTTTCCAAGACATCCTCGGACATGTCCGTGGCTCCGGGAAACCTTCAGGCCCTTGGCATGGAGATCAACGCGTTCATCAAGGAAGAGGAGAACAGCGTTGTCGTCCTGGACGGCATGGAGTATCTCCTCTCGAACAACGACTTCTCATCGATGCTTCATCTTTTCGAATCCGTAAATGACAAGGTGGTCCTGAACCAGGGACGGTTCCTAGTCTCCATGAACCCGTCCTGCCTGGACTCAAAGCAGCTGTCCATGCTCGAGGAGGAGATGGACGACGTCATCGACGCAGAGTGTGAAGAGGAGGTCTGTGACGAACCGCTTCCGCCACCACCTGACGATGAACTGATGCCGTCTGCAGAAGCGCAAGCAGAGCTTGTCATGACAATGGAGAAGGCCACAAAGCCAGAGCTCCAGGATGTCTGCAGGAAGTATGGACTCAAGGTCAGTGGTAAGAAGGAGGAACTCAAGTGGCGCATCCTCCAGTACTACAAGGAGATGGAGAGACGCGAGCGCGATTACGAGGATTCACTACCAGAACCTGAGGATGATGTCGTCGAGGAACCACCTGAACCAGAGGGCTTCGAGGAGGAAGACGAAGAGCTCGACTGGGACGAGGACCTCCCTTCAGAGATAAAGAAGGAGATGGAGCAGAAGGAGAATGCTGCCAAGAAGGCCCTCGAGGCAGAACGCAGGGAAAGGGAGCGGGAGCTTGCAGCTCAGAAGAAGGCCATGGAGGCAGAGCAGAAGGCCCGGGAGCGGGAGCTCGAGAAGGTCCGCAAGGAGGTAGAGCGTGAACGCATCGCCCTGGAGCGTGCCAAGAAGAAGGAGGAGCAGGACAAGATCCGTGCCAGGGAGCAAGCAGCAGCAAAGAGGGAAAAGGAGCTCGAGCGAAAGAAGGCCGCCATGGAGAAGGAACGCCTCCGACGCGAAAAGGAGATGGCACGCGAGCAGGAGCGCCTGAAGAAGGAGCACGAGCGCAAGCTTGCCCAAGAGCGCAAGGCGCTTGAAGCGGAAATGAAGCGTAAGCAGGCCGAGGCGAAGAAGGCCGCTGCAGCTGCTGCAAAGAAAAAGCCCAAGGCCGAGATCGAGGAGCTCAAGCCCACGGTCATTCCAAAGGGTCGGCCGCAACCTCCAAAGCGCGTGGTCAAGACGTCCGAGCCCATTCCAGGAATCGAGATACAGGCCATTCCCCCCAAGCACAACGAGGCTGCGGCCACATCAATAGCCCAGCAGAACCTGAAGAAGGAGCTGCTGTTCAAGGTCGTTGAGAAGGTCCTTCGGACCCGCTTGGTCTACGCCCCGATCTACAGGATCTACTGCCGTAAGACCACAGGCATCCTGATGTTCAAGAAGGAGAAGCAGACCGTTGTCTTCGTAGACGGCCTAACTGGCGATGTCATCTTGACATACAGGAAGGGATTGAAGCGCACAAGCGGCGCGGCCGAGGTCTACAAGCTTCCCCCCAACCAAATGCTGGTCATCCTACACATCGGCAAGGGCCGCACAGTGGAAGCTATCGCACAGGACGCACACCTGGCGGTAGCTGAGACGAAGCGCGCTCTAACAGCTCTCATCAAAAAGGGCGTCGTGGTCAAGGAGTTCAAGGAGTCCTTCACAGAGAAGGGCAAGGGCGTGGACATCTACTCCACATCCTTCGACCTGAACGTTCCGACGGACATCACAACAGTCCAGAATGCCATCCCACCCTCTGCGATGTTCAAGATCAAGGAGGACATCCTGGGCACAGTGTTCACGGAGAAGGAGGTCGTCAACTTCGTCAACTCCGTGGACCCATCGCTAAAGATCCTTGGGATGGACCTTGTGTACTTCCCATACTATATGGCGGACCTTGTGGACAAGCGGGGGCACAGGCGGGTGCTCATGATCGATGGTATCACGAACAGGATAGATGATGATGCAGAGGTGGGGTATACGCGGTTGCTTCTTCAAGAACGCGAAGCAGCTCGGAAGAAGAAGCGGAAGTAGGTCTGATTCTTCGGCCAATTGAATCGATATTGTGTGGATGCTGCTTATCCGTAGCAAACGCCTTCGATGGAAACAGATTTAACAATGAGAGTACTAACATCATTGAATCCATCTATTATAGCGGGATTCAATATCAGAGGGTTTCATAGCAATGAGGGATAGAGTGACAAGGCTTCAAAAGCCAATAGAAATTAGAAGAGAGGATTATGATAGATTAATATCCAAACATAGGCTCGGAATGTTAGGATTGTATCTCTCTGTTGTTCTAATGGTTTCCTTTTTCAGCTTTGTTCTTAGCACCGCATTTGACACCTCAGGTTGGACCTTCCTGTTCCGACTTGGTGTTTCCATTGCTATTGGCTTCGGACTCCCGACCTTGATCATTGGTGGACTGGCAATATATCTTGTTCATGACGATAGACAGCTACTATCGATCGGAAAGACAATTAATAGGGACAGACGGTTCATCTATCTTTATTATGGCGACAAGATCACATACTATAGGAAGGAGTATTACATGAAGGACCTGGTCGCACATGGTGAAAATGGCAATCAGTACGTGTTAAATTTTGGAATTGGAGTATTTACTTTTCCGAAAAGTGGGAATTCTCGTGTGATCAAAGAAGTTCGAAAAGGATTCCCTAATAGAGAGATCTCAAAACTAATATCAAAATGGGAGATCCATGATTCATATGTGACGGCAAAATGGTTGAGAAAACTAATGGATATAACTCCACGACCCGGAGAAGAGATCCCAGAAACGATCATACCAGTTATGGATAAGTTCATGCATCCCATTTCAAATCAAAGAATACTTGGCCGAGAAGTAGTTGAACTCTCAGATGTCGCAAGTATGGAGATCGTTCAAGACGTCGTCACAACGAAGCATTTCACCTTTCCCGACAAAGGATATTATTTCTGTTACACAACTGAAACGGGAGATCAGGGCCGGATCTTCATGGGTTTCATACCGTTTTCTGATAAGGAGATCAGGTCATTAGAGAAGGTTGTGATGGGTGCGGCTAAGTCCCAAAAGAAAAAGCGGTAATGGGCCGGCCCTTGGTCATAGAATCGTCCGCCGGGTTGGGACGAAGAACGGCCATCCCGTCCCACAATTTGTTGCTTGGTCCATACATCACTGTGGAAAGGTTGATGGTCCTGCGTCTTAGAGTTATGCAAATGTCCTCCGGGCTAAAAAGAAGGGTCACCCTGGCCCACAACTTGTTGTTTTCTTCATAGGCCAGGGTGATCTTTTTTCACCAAATTTCCCTCCGGATATTTGCATAACTGCACCAATCTTTATTTAACCATGAAGTTCCTAATTTTTAAGTGAAGGTGTGGGATGGATGAGGCTCACCATATCTCTCCTGTTATTGCTATTGCTCTGTCCAATGGCGGTCCAGGCGACCTCGAATCTACCATCGGAGGCTTCGCCCTCTACAACAGTTGCACCCTGTTTCCCTCCGGTCATGGAACCACTTGACGAGGACCTTGTGCTGTCATCGGACGTCATACCATTGGTGGACGATTACGTTGCGGGCCGAACTCGGGACCTCGGGTCGCTTGGGCCTTACCACCCCTCACCCTCACCCATGTATGAAAACTGGGGAATTTGTTTATATGCTTAAGGATAACATCAAGAGAAAACCACGAAAACGTCCACTGAAACGCCCACTCAAGAAACCACGAAGGCGCATTCAATTATACCGGTCTTCTTAACCCAACCGCTTCTTCGCCTTCTCCACCACTTCCTCGTCCTTCATGATCTCAGCATACTCAAGGGACTTTTCGAACAACCTCGTCGCCTCCGCCTTTTCCCCCATTCCCTCTCGAAGATTAGCGTAGTGGTAGTAGATCCAAGGCAGCCTGAAGTACCACTTGTACTCCTCGAAGTGCGCGATAGCGGTCTCGTACCTCTCACAGGCCCCTGCATCATCCCCCTTGTTCTGGAGGATCCGAGCCTGGATGTACTCTGCGCCGAACATGAGCCGCTTCTCCTGGAACCTGTCGGCTTGCTCTATGAGCGTCCCAACACGTCTCTCCACCTCCTCGAACTCTCCGAGCTCTATCAGGCAGAGAATGCTCGTATGCAGCCCGAACAGTCCGACACGTAGGTGGCCTTTCGACTGCGCAAGCTCGATCTGCCAGTCGTTTATCTCCACAGCTCTCTCGTATCTCTTGTTCTGATAGAGCGAGTATGCCATGTTATTGACGAACTTGAGCTGTCTGTCGATGTTCGCGATGCTCTTGAAAAGCTCCATGTACTCGTCCACATGCTTGTCCAGTTCCTCCGCATCATGGACCATCCAGAAGTATAGAGATTGAATGTCATAGTAGTTGGCCATGAGGAGTGGGTCGGGATTGGAGTCCGCCTTTTCCTTGGCAGATTCCATGCACTTCATGACCTCCTCGTACTCCCCGCGTCGGGAGTAGAGCAGTGCAAGACAACGGTACGCGTCCGTTTCGTACAACACCTTGTCATACTTCGTTGCTAGGACCAACTCCTCTCGGTATGCACTAACAGCCTCGTCCACCATGCCTTGCGCCTCGTATATGTTGCCAAGCTTCAGTTTACAGCGGACGTTGAGCTGCTCCAGGCCAAGCTCGTCGCAGTATTTCGAAGATGCAACAAAGTCCTCCATGGCAGCGTCGAGCTCCCCGCGGAGGAGTTCGATCTCACCACGGATGTAGTGTATGTGAAGTTTCGCTTCTGGTGGTGCCTCCTCAAGGTCCACGCCCGAGAAGATGTCTCGCAAGTCTTCAGAGAAACCCCGAAGCACCAGGGACTCCCCGGACCGTTCCAGCACAGCTCCAGCTGCTGTCAGGTCACCTGCTTCGACAAAGTGGAAGATGGACTCGACGTTCGCCCAGTCATTGCCCATGACCGAGTAGTGGTCTGCAGCGATCTTGTGGTAGGACCGCTTCAGTGGTCCGTCCATCGAGGTCGCCAAGTGCTCTCGAAGGATGTCGTGCATCCTGTATGAGTTACCGCTTCTGTTGAGCAGCAACCTCTCCATTAGCCTTTGCACGACCTCCATTATCTGGACATCCTCCTCGCCGTCCATCCCGGCCTCGCGAAGATGCAGCATAGCATCCAGGGGGACAGGGCCTCTAAACACCGTGGCATACCGAAGCACCCCTCGCTCCACCGAGTTCAGCTTGGACGCGATCTCTATCTCGAAGAATCTTTCAATGTTGGAGACGGACGCGTCGGCAGATACCTCG
>JANQNL010000135.1 GCA_028279585.1 Thermoplasmatota archaeon | reverse complement strand
CCTACTACTTCTCCGTGTCCGATGGGACCGATGATGGTCGGTATCCAGACAACGGCACACTGTATGGTCCAGACTTCATTCCGGAGCTGAGCTTTGGGGGGGTGGACCCGACCACTGGTGATACATTGACCACGTTCAGGTACTCCGTGGTCTACGCAGACGTTTCCGGCCAGGACCCACAGTGGGTACGGGTGGCCATCGACGGGACCTACCACGACATGGAGGTCGACGACGGCAATCCGAACGAGATCAGGACCGGTGAGGTCTACTCCTACACCACGACCCTGGATGCGGGTTCACACAACTTCTCGTTCTCTGCCAGGTCCAACATTGGAGCTGCAGCCATCGGCGACAATTGGGCACACAATGGCCCCGTTGTGGAGCAGGGAGATCTACCTGACCTTACGATCACAGCGAACAACATCTGGTTCTCCAAGGACCTGCTGCAGGGAGGGGACAGCGTCGGGATAAGCGCTCGGGTTTACAATGTGGGCAAGGTCCCTGCACCCACAGACTCCACCGTTAACGTGACCATTTGGCGGGGGAACCCAGACGACACGTTCTCGCCTGGCGTTTACATCGGACACACCCTGGTGCCTGGAAGCTTCTTCGCTGTCAATGCTTACTACGAGGTCAGCCACATCCTTAACCCGATCCCTACCAATGGCGAGTACAAGATCTACGTTACAGTGGACAGAGATGTCGTCAGGGCTGACGGAAAAGGGACCGTGGATGAGATCATGGACTACGGCTCCGTTTTCTCGAACAACAAGGCCTACAAGATCTTGCGTGCAGGTCCTGACCTTGAGATCGCTGCCATATCTCCGCCGTCCGTGATCAAGGGCCAGACGTTCAAGTTCGTTATCAAGATCACTAACACCGGAGCCTGGGATGCTACGGTTCCTGTAGCTGGTATCCCGGTCAATGTCCGGTATGCGATATCCGGGTTGCTCATCATGTCTGTGACCATCTTCCCTACCTCCCAGGGAGTGGATGCAGGGCTCATTCATCCAGGTGATATCGTGACCGTCTGGGGTGAGGCTTCCTTGCCTGCCGAGGGAGAGTGGGCTGTGGCCGTTGAGGTGGACACGGGTATGGGGATCGGTCAGGTGGACGAGATCGTGGAGTTCGATGCGGACTCTTCGGGCAAGGCTGATCCGGGGACGAACAATCGGGCGGAGTATACTGTGGATGTTGTAACGGGTGGAGGGAGGAACACGCCTAGCTTCTGGCCAATGCCTGTGGGTGTTGCTGCTGTTGTGTTGATGGGTGTTGTTCTAAACATCTATTATCGCAGGAAGAACTGGTAGGTTTCCTACGTCGATCATTGACGGACCGGAAACCTCCAGACACCGCAGCGGCTTGTCGTCGTTGACCCTTGCGCCGCGCTGTGCCAAATCTCACCTGGTCCACACTACAGTTGATTGGAAATGGTGGACCAGGCGAGATCAAATAAAATAAATCCAGTCAACTTCTTCCGTCAATATCCTCCGTATCAGAAGTTGCTGGACCCAGCAGCGGCTTATCGTAGTTCGTCCTAGCGCCGCGCAGGGTCAAATCTCGCTATGGTCCACACTACTGTTGATTGGAAATGGTGGACCAGGCGAGATTTGAACTCGCGGCCTCTGCCTTGCGAAGGCAGCGATCTTCCAGCTGAGCTACTGGCCCATTGAGGAAATCACCGATGGCGATTTGCGAAATGCGTAGCATCATCCCAATCAATAGTAATCAATTGGATGATGCGAGTGGAGAAAATTGCGCAGCAATTTTCGGCCGTTCAGCTTTCTCCACAGTGGTCAAATGAATCGCAATATATCTGGCTTTTGGTCTGGGCTTATCGACCAACGAACAACCGATACTTCTGAGAGCTATCTGATAATTCCAGATCAATCCGCTTGAGTATCAGCTTCTCTGGCTGATGAATGAGAGGGACCCGGGTTCCAATGTCCTCGAAGCTCTCGAACTTCTTCTTCTTTCGCTCCTCGATGATGGTCCACATGGTTTTCTTCCCAAGACCTGGAAGGAGTTCTAACATGTGCATCCTGGTGGACACCGCCTGCGCCTCGTTGAAGAAGTTGACGAACTTCTCCTCCTGGGTCTTGATGATGTCCTCGATGATGTATGGAAGCTCGGACTGTGCAGCATGGGTGAGGTCCTCGAACGAGATACGCCTCTTGACGTGGAGGATGACCTCGCGAAGCTCTGTGTCCTTACCGATGTAGACACGGTCGCCTATCTGGACTACGCAGCCAGGCTTTGGGATGAGCTCAAGCAGCTTGAACTCGTTGTCGCCAAGACCGAAGGCAAGTGGCTCTCTTTTGAAGCTCCGCTTGTCCTGATGGCCTGTAGGCAGATAATCCAAGATATAGGCATAGTCTTCCATGCTTTACCCTCCTCAGTGGTGAACGAAGATCGGACTACTGGTTAGCGGTATTTAGCGATGATGTCAAGGATCTGCTTGATCTCGTCATCTCCCAGGACGAACCTTTCCTTGAGGAAGAACGGCCTGAGTTCAACCGCTGTTCGAGGAAGGTGTTCAACCAGCTTGAAAGCATTAGATTCTGACACCTTCTCGTGTCCCGTCAGCTCCTTTATGAGCTTGAGACTGTCGTCGGTCCCGAGGCGAGAGAACGCCTGGGCATGCTCCAGTGCAAGTTTCTTCTCGTAGGAGAGCTCCATGTCCTCCTCGTCCTCCTCCAGCAACTGCCGGACCTTGGACAATGGGACAGCTGGCCCTATTATCTCAGTTTCATTCTGCATACCCATTCCTCCCGCTACGTGACGACTTCAGGTAAACTGTCTTCGTATATTAAAAGGTATACGGAGACCGGAGGGTCAGCCTTTGACCTTCTTCATATGCTCAGGATTTACGATGATGGTCTTTGCCATGTTCCCGTCCTTTATCTGGACAAGATACGAGGCACCCTGCATTCCAGTGACCTCGCCTGTGAGACCATGGAACCTGTGATGCGGCCTACCCTTGTTGCTTCCAGAATCAATGATGATGTGGGCCTTCTCACCTACTTCGAAAACCTGCAAGTAGTGTGTGATAGGGGCGAGACCTCTGTATCTTGGCTTCTTCGTGAACTTCCTTCTGGTGTTCACGCGAACTCCGTGGGACCTTTTGACCATGTTATCAGCGTCCTTGTTGCATGCCAGTTCACTCGTCCAGGATCTCCACCACATCAAGGTGGACAACCGTGCATGGTAACTCCATGAGGGAGCTGACGGAAGGGTCTGTTCGACCATCGTCGCCATTGCATAGTTCCTTGATGTATGTGCCCGCCTCTGCAACGAACCGGAGAGTGGCGAATTGCCCCTCCGTTTCGACAACTTCAGCGACCTGTACGATGCGGTTTCGCACCATGTCAGAACGTCGGTGGGAGACCCTGGTCGGCGTCCTCTGGCGTATGGTGCGGCCCGTGAGATGCTCCATCGTGTAATTAAGTCTTTCTATATGTACAGCCTCTGGGAACTCCAGTTTTATCTGGTAGGCCTTGTTGTTCTTAGCGTTCTTGATGGCCACGACCTCCTTCTTGTCGGAGGATCGGAGGCCTGTTATCTTGACCTTCGGACCAGCGTGAGAGTTGATGCGTTCCTCGAGCTTTTCGAGCTCAAGGGTGCGCTTTTTCGGCTGCTTGATCTCCAGCACGAAAGGCCTTCCGTTCCCGAGCATCAGGGCGTCAACGTCCTCCCGGCCCATACCATGGAATGCGTGGT
>JANQNL010000017.1 GCA_028279585.1 Thermoplasmatota archaeon | reverse complement strand
AAGAGCCAGCAGCGGAAGAGGAGCCAGCAGCGGAAGAGGAGCCGGCAGCGGAAGAGGAGCCGGCAGCCGAGGAAGAACCAGCTGCTGAGAAACCAGCCGCAGAAGAGCCTGCAGCTGAGGAGCCTGCACCTGCAGAGGAGCCTGCCCCAGAGCCGGCACCCGCAGGAGACGCTCCACCACCAAAGGTCGTCAGGGTCGCTTGCCACAACTGCAAGAGGCCTATCACGATCACGACCACCAAAAGGCCTATCACAGTGGTCTGTGAGCACTGTGGCGCCCGTGGTATGCTTTCGCAGTAAGTTCGTAACACATATCCGGCGTGTTCACACACGCCGGACAGTTTCTTTTATATATTGAAAGTCCAATGGCCAGCCTCGCGTTTATCGCAAAGGTCTGACAGGTGTTCCTGATGCCAGTTATCTCCCTTGAGTACGAAGACCTCGTAAGCCTCATGGGCTTCGAGATGGACAAGGACGAGCTGATAGAGCGTATTCCCATGATAGGAGCGGACGCTGGGGATGCAACCGGAGATGAGATGGACATCGAGTTCTTTCCAAGCAGGCCTGACCTCTTCTGCGTTGAGGGTGTCGCCCGTGCGTTAAATGCGTTCTGCGGATTCCCTGACAAGATGCGCGAATACTCCTACGAGGCAAAGCCCAGCGGTTGGAAGATGGTCGTCGAACCATCTGTGGCCGCAGTCAGGCCATACATCGTAGGAGCAGTCGTTCGCGGCATCACCCTTTCGGACCCACTGGTCCAGAGCCTGATGAACATGCAGGAGAAGCTCCACCTGACCATCGGCAGGAAAAGGGTGAAGGTCGCAATCGGTGTTCATGACCTGACGTTCATCAAACCACCACTGGTCTACAAGGCAGTGGAGCCCCAGGATGTCTGGTTCGTCCCGCTTGAGATGGACGAGTCCATGCACCTTGGCCAGATCCTTCGCTCACACAAGAAAGGCAGGGACTACGCTTTCACGCTCGAGAACTTCGACACATACCCGATCCTCATGGACTCCAACAACAACGTGATGTCATTCCCACCTATCATCAACGGTGAGCTTACAAGGGTCAAGGAGGATACGACGGACCTGTTCATCGATATGACAGGCACAGACCTTGAGACCCTCAAGGTCACCCTCAACATCCTCGTCACAGCCCTTGCAGACAGGGGAGGTGTCATCGAGAGCATGGAGGTCAGCTACGATGACCAGACAATCGTTACACCGGACCTCAACCCATCCAAGATGCAGATCGATCTGGAGCAGGTAAGGGGATGGATCGGGCTTGACCTGACAGCCGAGGAAGCATCGGACTCCCTCAAGAAGATGGGGCATTCTGTGGAGGTCAAGGACTCCGAGCTCATCGTCAAAACACCATGCTACAGGGCGGATATCCTTCATCCAGTGGACCTCATGGAAGATATCGCCATCGGCTACGGTTACGACAAGTTCGAGGGGTCCATGCCGACCGACCTCACATACGGCACTCCAAGACCGGAGTCTGTTGTTAGTGCAAAGCTTCGTGATGTCATGGTAGGTCTCGGGTTCCAGGAGGTCACGACCCTGGCACTCTCGAACGAGGCGGACCAGTTCACCAACCTGGGAAGGGAGGTCCCAACCAAGGGACTGACCAGGATAAAGAACCCGATCACACAAGAGCATACGATGCTCCGGACCGGACTCCTCCCAGCGGTCTTTGGCACACTTCGTTCCAACAAGCATAACGAGCTTCCACAGCAAGTGTTCGAGGTCGGAGATGTCATTTTAGAGCATCACAACAAGATGTCCATGGCCTTTGCCATGATATCCACAGGCGTCCAGTTCGCAGACGTCAAATCGGTTGCAGAAGCGTTCCTGCGGGAGCTCTACATCGATCATGAGCTGAAGGCAGAGGACGAACCTCCGTTCATCCCGGGTCGCTGTATGACCATCTACGTAGGTGGAGAAAAGGTAGGCTCGTTCGGGGAGGTTCACCCGAAGACCATCCACGCCTTCGAGCTTGGAAATCCTATGGGAGCCTTCGAGCTGGAGCTCTACAAGATACTGGACAAGTTATCGTAACAAGCTACGAAAACTACCTCAAGATATCGATATTTGGAGTGATAGCTTTCGATGGTCATGTAGTTCCGAATATCGACCTATCTTCTTCCTTTTCGGAGCTTGTGGAGAGAGATTGGACAGTATTTCGGCCAATGGCCACCAGGATAATGAGAGCGATATGTTCCAGTAAGATCAATTACAGATGATCAATCATCGGTCTCTTCCTTCTTCTTTCGGAGCATCTTTTTTATCTTTGCCATTCTGGACTCTATCTCCTCAAAGTCAGCCTCCACTTCCTCGTCCACCACCTTCTTTCTCTCACCCTTGAGAAGGTCGCCCAGTGACTCTACCTCGGCCTTGAGGTCTGTGACGAACTCCCTGACCTTGTCGTCGGGGTGCTCGGCGTAATCCTCCATAGTGTAGAGGATGACCTCCATCCGATTGTCCATATCATCGAACATCTCGTCGGTCATCCTTCGCAGGGGCTGGTCCTCTTCGATGCCTGCTGAGTCCATGAGCTTGTCCTTGTGCTCGTCGAGCCTGTCGGTGGCCTCGTCCAGGGCCACGTCCACAGCACGGAGTAGGTTGCGCATGAGAGGGGATGGGTGTGGGGGTATATGAGATGTTTGGACCAGTTCTGTTGTCAAATGCTATGCTAGCATACACTTGAGGTACTTGCATGACTAAGACCAAATGGCCAAGATCCTGATGCGATCTCCGAAACGGAAGAGGGGTCGTTCTTCACTACGTTAGCTTACGCTAACATGTAGTGAAAAACGATCTTGGTCGGTTGGTTTCGGAGATCGTTTCAGAATACGATCTTGGCCATTTGGTCTCCCGTAGGCCCGTATAACAACACCAACGACCCACCCCTCTCGGCGATACCCTGGTTCGCGTTATCGAGGGAGGCTGAACGTATCACGAAGAAGTCGTTCTGATTGACCATACCGTCACCGGGTTGATCACCGAAACCGACATGACGCGAATTGTCCACAGGATACAGAGTAGTGTTCCCGTATACGAAAACGTCGTCCGTTCGTCCTGTAGCCCGTGTTGCTCCACCGCTATCGAGGACAGACCACTCTACAGTACTGATGAAAGGATCGTTACCACCGCTGACGGATTCGATGGTGATGTAATAGTACTCCTCACCATACTCGTCCATGCCGATCTCGACATAGCCCGTGATGGTTGGAGTGCTGGTCTTGTCCGTGCTGATGATGGTCTGTACCCAAAGGAACAGAACTCCGATAAGGACCACGGTGATGGCCACAAGCAGGATGACCGCAATGACCGGGGACACCGCATCGTCTTTGTATCTTCGCCTATTCATTCTACCACCTCCTCAGTTTCGGAAACTTCTTTCGTATCGCAGGTAACGCTGCGAACAGTACCAGCATTGAGACCACAGCTACGATGTGGGGTGCAAAGGACGGCGTCACGAGTGGGTCGTCCACGATGGATATCGCAGATGTGGCCTTATTATTTGTCGGTGAGTCCGCGTGCTCGATTATCTCGGGAACAAGGTTCGTATCGTCGAGCTCCACCCTTATGGGGAGGGTATCCCCGGGCTTCACGACACCTGTTAGGGACGCAGCAGGTATCGGGACGACGACCTTCACAGCTCCACCAGATAGCAGGGACGGCGAGCCATAGAACGCACCGATGTTGTTGACAGTGGCAAGCAATGCCGCTGTAGCGTCGTTGTAGACAAGGAGTCTCACGTTGGTGATGGTAGCGGGATCAGGACCTATGTTCCGGACGGTTATTACCATCTGTAAGGGCTGATCCTTGACCCCGCCAAACATCAGGGACGTAGGACTGATATCACCGGAGGTGACAACAAGGTCAGCGCCCATCCTTATGGTGCGCACCGCCTTGTTGTTCCCTCCGTGATAGGTGATGAGTTCATCGATAGAGTTGGGACCCAGGAGGTTGGTGAGCGGTTGTGGCATCTCAATGACCACATAGATGTCGAACGCTCCCACAGCAGAGGAGGTCGGGAAGGCCACGAAGTTATGTGTGATCACGACATCGGTCACATCTCCAGGACCAAGTAGGGTTCCTGCGATGTCCTTTCCGACAATGTATGTTCCTCCCGATTCCGGGTCACCATAGTAGAACGATACGTTGACGTTCTTGGAGCTTGGGACCGCTCCAGCACCGATGTTGTGCACTGAAGCTGTTATCATGTATGTGGTCCCAGCAAGCTTTGTGAACGAGATGTCAGTTGCATCGA
>JANQNL010000202.1 GCA_028279585.1 Thermoplasmatota archaeon | reverse complement strand
GCATCGATCATGTCCATGAGCGTGACGACATGCCTCCGACCTCGCTCTGTGGGTGCATCTGGAAAGAGAGCGGTACCGTTCACGGCCAGTGTACATCCCTTGACCTCGAGCCCGAAGGTCTTGCCATCCCGGCCCGCCACGAAATCGAGGCGGCTGTGGCCGACCTTCACTTCGGGTTGGATCTTGGTGAGCTTGCCGAACGGACGTGGGCCATCCAGGGATAGGACCCACTCCGCAATGTAACGATGTAAAGCAGAGTTCACAAGGACCCAATGGCCCTCCACATGACCGGAGATGAGGTCCCAGCCGGTCTTTCGGTTCGGGTTGTCTGCCTTCTGTACAAGGAGCTTGTTGCCTGGGAAAAGTATCTCCTTGAGCCGACCTGGATCATGGACATGGACCTTCTCTCCCTTGAGAACCTTGCCATCCGCTGTCTCGATGTCCACTATGGCGAGGAACCTGTTTGGACGCTCTACGAGGGTGCCTACAGCATCCCATCCCACTTGGATGACCTTGTTGTCTTCGACTTGCATGATATCAGTCTATGCCGGAATACAACGAAACAGTGATTAACCTTAGTGTGGTTTTATCGGGTCAGATACGGGTTGTGAAACCCTAAAAGGTGATAACGATGGCCAAGTACGATTGTACCGTTTGTGGTTATATTTACGACGAAGAGACCGGAGATCCTGACAACGGCGTGGACGCCGGGACCGCTTGGGCTGATGTTCCAGAAGATTGGGTCTGTCCTGTTTGTGGGGCGACGAAGGACGCGTTTGAGCAGCAATGAAAATGGACACTTCCTGGAAAAAATTGTCCCGCATCAGCTAAAGATAGCGCTGAGATACTGATGTAGGACAACCTCTCTTTTTTCGTGTCCATTTTCATTGGGCCCTTAGAAGAACCACCCACCCAGTCTTCTCACTACTTATCCGGATCGGGCAGTCTCTCGCCTGACGCCGCAGCCGACAGCAGGTCCTGCAAGTTCGCATGATAGTCGTCCTTGTCGGACTTGAGCATCTTCTCTGCAAAGTACTTCAGGTACTCTGCGAAATCTCTCTCGTGCTCTGCGAACTGCCATCCTTTCGACACCTCCGAGCCCATGGCCAGTAAGAAAGCATAACCAATGGCCTTGGCCTTTGTATCGTGGGTGTGATGCTTGCCGATATAACGGACCGTGGGGTCTACCCCCTGGGTCTTATAAATGCGAGTGACCTTGTCCGAGAATTCTGCTACAGGAGGTAATCTCTTGTACCTGGGCAGATCCTTGAGGATAGTCTTCTCCTTGTAATGAACGTAAGCTTCGTAGATGATCTTGGCCGGAGGGACCTTTGTGATGTCGGCCTTTTTGAAGATGCGTGCTGCGTACTTCTTGTCCTTGGAGGTCATCTCCAGGGCTTCAAGCCCCATGTCCTCCCAGAACAAGGCCATGACCAGGGATGGTGTGGGTTTGTCCACGATGATGGGATGGTCGCACTTGTCCAGCATCATCTTCAGGACCTTCTTCTCGTACGGCTGGGGTTTGAGGATGGCCATGAACGCCTTCTTGTCATTGCCCAGATACTTTCCGTTGACGATGTAGTATGTCCCTCGTTCATCCTCGTAGTAGTTGACCATCTCTTTCTGGTGAAGCTCTATGAGGTCCCTGTCCCGTATGGCCCCCATGATGTACTTCTCGATGAGCTTCTCATCGACTTCGAAGTCGAAGGTGGCCTCGGAGATGTCATACTTCTTTGGGACCTTGGGTCTTGAGTAAACGTGGAACTTGAACTCGGAGCGAAGGTCTGGGTGGGCCAGTCTCTCTGTGAGGTCAAGGAAGGTATGTGACTTGTGGTTCTTGCCACACTCGATGCAGACTGCGAATACCGTATCTGCGGGGGTCCAGTCGACCTTGAGGTAAGGTGTCGAGAAGCTGTCGTCCTTGAGATTGTCTGGAGTGATATGGGGACATGTGAAGATCGTCTTCCCACCCTTCTTCTTGCGAGAGTAGTTGACCTTCATGGACCCGACCGCTTCGTCAAGGAAGTCCTTGGGTGGGGATGGTTCCTTGCCGGTGCAGACCATGCCCTCATTAAGGGAGTAGATGTGAAGCTTCTTCTTCTTGACGACGTCCAGGACCGCGAGCATCTTCCACATGGGATCGTCGTAGTACTGGACACCAATGAGCTTCTCACGCTTCACCTGGCCACGGACCGCGAAGGCGATCTCGCCCTTGCCTGTCTTGAACCGGGCCAGGAAGGGTGCCTTTTCCTGATGGACCAGAAGAAGTGTTGCCGCATATGCTCTGGCTATGGGGTCGCCCTGTGTGGACATCCTGTCAAGCTTTGCGGGGTTGTTCTTGGCGTAGGATGCCTCCTGCACCTGCTTCCTGGCCTTTGAGAACGGGCACATGAAGCACTTCCCCTCGCACCGGGGCACAACTACCTCTGGGTGGTCCTGTAGGTACTTGGCCTTTTTGATAAGGGAGCGCTCCTGTGATTTGGAGGCTGCCCTTGCTCCGGTACGGATCTTGTAGTTCTTCTTCTGCGGCATGGCTTGTGCAGAATGACGGGATGCCATTATAAGATTGGCGGTTACTTTTCAGCATAACGTATGTGTAATATCGCGAGCGAGCAGGGGCCCGGGGGTGAGGCGGGCTCCAGCACAGCGAGCTATGGGTGGGGGGGAAGGGCGGGGGAGGGGGAGGGTTTTTACAAAGCATCCAAAAGGATCCTCAGGTCCGTCCCCTTGGTCCCACCAAGCTTGACGCTCTTCTTCTCTATCATTCTAAGAGCGTGGTCCATGTCCTTCCACCGCTCCACTCCCTTGTCGAGATATTTGTTCACCCATACATGCTCGGCCATGTACATGGCCTTCCTCTCGAAGGCCTCATACAAGGCCTCCTTGTCAGCAGGGTCCATTCACTCCTCCTCGATGGGGGCAAGGACCGCGTCTACCTCTTTGAGGAGAATGGTCCCTTCCTTCTCGTTGAGCGTGTCCACGTCTATGACGAAGACGAGTGACGAATCTGTAAGTGATATGACATCGCGTAGCTCCTGGACAAGCTGAAGGAACTCGTCGAAGGAGTTCTTGGAGTAAAGCACCTCCATTCCCTCGATAAGGACGATCCCTGCCTGTGTGTTCTCCAGGAACTCGATGACCTGGTCGCGGATCCCTGAGAGATCTGTGGGCTCCACGGCATTGTCGTGATTCAGGGTCGTGAGCCATACGGACTCTGTGTCCATTGGATCAAGGCCTTCTTTGCCCATGACACGGTCCGGCATCCCTCTGGAGACAACGAGTCTGCGTCTTTCAGCCTCCCTGCGTACGAACGCGAAAGGATCTGCTGTGGCGCCTTCAACAAGGTAGGTGGACCCACCCTCGAGGTTATCGACGAACACGCCCTCAAGGCCATCCCTGGATGTGTCGACTGGACCAACGTCGTCGTCCTCCCAGTCTGCTTCATCATCCGAAAGCTCCACTACCGTGACGTCCTCCATCTCCTCCTCGTCATCGTCATCTGCCCACTCTGCATCCTCGGACTCATCGACGACCTCTTCCAGTGCCTGCAGGTCGGTCATATGTCCCTTCAGGTGCGCTGCGAGCACGAACATAAGCATGGGGGGGTCTCCCCATACCTCGCAGATGACCTCGGAGCCATCTTCGACGCCTCGGGATGTGACCTTGATCCATACGCTTCCATCGTCACCCTGGGCAAGGAACACACCGGTCCACTCACCTTCTTCAGAAACTTCATGGCCACCTTCATCGGCTCCGGGCACTATCATACCCATCTCCTCAAGAATGGAGCCAAGCTCCTGTTGGACGAGGTCGATGGATAGGTCCATGGCCACTGTGCCCTTGATGGATGGTTTACCCGTACACTCCGAAAGCCTCTCTTCGTCCACGAGCTCGAAACTGAGCTCTGGCATCGAGAGTGGTAATTTGACCTGGGGCGTGGTAACTTCCTTGAGTCCTCCACCATCGGAGGGTATGAACGAGACCTTGGAGCTTATCCAGGAATCTCCCAGCTGTCTCCAGTCATCTGTAGAGATGATGGAGAATGCAGCTACAAGAGACGAGCCCTGCTCGAGCTGCTCTGCCTCCCTGGAGCTGGGTGTGACCTCGCACGATACTCCCTCGACCTCGGCATCTATCATGATGTCCTCGAGATCGTTGGGGGTGGAGTTAATGAGCTTGACAAGGTACCTCAGACCAGTCTCGGAAGCAGAGACCTTGGTCTTAATGGAGATGCTGGAACCAACATCCTTGGTCGGACGGGCTGCGGGGCTCCGCTTTGCAGCCTTCTTTGGCTCCTCGGAGTCCATGAACTCCTCTTCCACATCGGGTTCAGGTTCCGGTTCCTCCTCGACCACTGCTTCTGCCTTCTTCTTCTTCTCTTTGGCGAAGAGACCTTTCTTGGTCGGCCCAAGAGTATACTTGTGAAGTGCTGTGAGCATGTTGTTGATGGCAGGGTCCAGTCCGC
>JANQNL010000191.1 GCA_028279585.1 Thermoplasmatota archaeon | reverse complement strand
AGGTCGTTGTCGGTATCCCAATCGTTCGGATCGGTGGCGAACTCGATCTCCTTGTCGTCTGGCAGGCCATCGCCGTCTGTGTCCGGATTATTTGGGTCTGTGCCCATCATCATCTCGGCCATATCGGAAAGACCATCGCCATCGTCGTCGGAGTTACCGTCGCCATCGCCGTCGCCGCCTTCGCCGCCCTCTGCAGGACCGCTGCCAGCGTCGCCGCCCTGATTGGAGCCACCGCCACCGCCTACGCCGTCATTGCGGGTATTGAGTGGGTATGGGTCATCAGGGTCCAGGTACTCATCACCGTCGGTGTTCGGGTTCTGGGGGTTCGTATGGATGTAACGAGGAGATCCATCCTCGTAGGTTCCAGACTGACGGAAGTACTCGTCATAGTTGGTATAGTTTGGAGGAGGGACCTGTGTGAAGTCCGCATACTCCTCGCCACCAGCATAGTCCTCATCGTCTACAGCATCATCAGGATCTGTAGGGTCGAGGCCGTACTCCCACTCCCAGCCATCCGGGAGACCGTCGTTGTCTGTATCGGCGTTGTTCGGGTCGCTCCCAGCATCGAACTCGTCCACGTTCGTAAGACCGTCCCCATCTGGGTCAAAGAGCGCATCGCCTGGATCCAGAGGATTCATAGCGACGGCATTACCCATAAGGATAAGGACAGCTACGGATGCGAACATCAGTCCGATGATTATTGCTGTCTTGTTCAACATAGTTACCACCTAACGTTGACTAACATGTACAGGGACTATATGTAATATATATGGGTTGTGGTTCAACCATCGAACGAACACGCCGGAGCAGGCCAACTTTAAGAAACCGTTATTCATAGTTTTAGCAGTTGCTGGCTAAAATAAAAACTATGAATAGCGGCCCTTCTTCCTATCTGCGGAGGCGGTTCGTTCTATGGTTCTAAGCATCTTACTCCCATTTTGTAGCAAGCACGTTCCAATCTGCTTATATACCCCAGCGGACTTAAGCCCCCCTTACCGGGTTGCCCATGTTCTCGAAGTTATACCTTCCTACACCCATCGGTAGATGGCGTCGCGCTGCAGAGATAACAGCCACTGCCAGGGATCTGGGTGTGTCCATGCTACGCCCCGGATTGACCACCCTATCAGTGGCTGAGAAGATAGAAGCATACATCAAGTCCCAGGGTGCAGCGCTTGCATTCCCCACCAGCATAGCCATAAACGGGGAGATCACCCACATCACCCCAAAGCCTGGTGAGAAGACCAAGATCTCGGACGGAGATATGGTGAAGGTAGACGTGGGGGCACACGTTGGGGGATATATCGGTGATACTGCTAAGACCGTTGTCGTCGGTGATGGGACCGAGAACCTGGACCTCATGAAGACCACGGAGGATGCTCTCTACAAGGCCATCCGGATGGTCAAGCCAGGCGTGGACCTGGGGGACATTGGTGGTGTCATCCAGGATACCGCGAGCGAGGCTGGCTTCGTCTCGATCAAAAGTCTGGCAGGCCACAGTATCGAGAAGTACACCCTACATGGGGCCTTGACCATCCCGAACGTCAAGGAGGACGTCTTCGGTCATGTTAAGGTCGGGGACATCCTTGCCATTGAACCGTTCATCTCTGCTGGAAAAGGCGAGATAAAGAATGCTGGTGACAGTTCCATCTACTCCTTTGTTCGCAAGCGGAACTTCAATGATCCGAAGGTAGAGTTCCTCCAGCACCACATCATGACCACCAACTCCTGGAAGTTCCTCCCATTCTCCACAAGGATCCTCATCGACTCCACGGACAAGTTGAGTCCCAGGGCCATCAAGTCAGGCCTAAAGAAACTCGAGCGCGCGGGTGGTATCCACCAGTGGAAGATCATCAAGGAGCCTGACAACAAGCCTGTTGCGCACTTCGAGCATACGCTCCGTGTGACCAAGACGGGGTGTCAGGTGCTCACAGAGCGCGAGATATGAATGCTCCACAGAAACCCTCATTCTCCAACTAATGAGCGAGCGAGCAGGGGCGCGGGGGTGTGGCGCGCTCCAGCACAGCGAGCTGGGTGGGGCAGGATGGCGGGTGGGGTTCGAGGGTTTCTGTGGAGCATCCTATGATAAAGATTTATAACCGGAAATGGCCTAGGAACCCCTATGCCCGAAGTGGTACTGGCCTTCACCGGAATGCCCGGATGCGGAAAAGGTGTGGCGGTGGACTTCCTCAAAGACAAGTACGACCTACCTGTGGTTATCATGGGCGAAGTGGTCAAGGAAGAGGTAAGGGCCAGAGGTCTTCCGGTGGACTCCAAGCACGTAGGCCCACTGGCCAACCAGATGCGCAAAGAGCATGGGATGGACGTGTGGGCCAAGCGGGTCGTTGAGAAGCTGTCCGTGCTCGAGAACAGGGTGGTCATCATCGACGGAACCAGGGGGCCAGATGAGATAGCTTGCTTCAGGAAGGCCTTCGGGGATGGGCTCCACCTGATCGCGGTGATGACTTCGACGGGAACGAGGTATCAGAGGATCCTGGACCGCAAGCGGGACGATGACACCGTCGATGTGGAGGGCTTCAATGCTCGGGACCAGAGGGAGCTGGGTTGGGGTGTTGGTCGGATAATCGCTACTGCTGACCATTACATCATGAACGAGGGGAGCATGGAACAGATGTGGGATACGGTGGATGCTCTCTATACGCAGATCGTGGGTGAGGGGTGATGAGGAAGGGTTGGGTCCTTGTTGTGCTGCTGGTGCTGGTAGCTGGGGGGCTCGCTGTGGTGGAGGGGGGAGAGGAAGATACCTATGTGGTGCAAACCCGAACAGGGGCCACCCATTACGTCAATGCGAGCATTGTCTACGAGAACCAAACTGTCTACTTGACGAATACTACAATCGTCAACACCAGTGCGTCCCTAACATACAAGAATTGTACGATCATTTTCCTCATGGATTATGGCCTGAACTACCCCCCCAGTATATACTGTCAAGGAAACATGGCAATAGAAAATTCAACTTTAAAATATCAGGACGAACGGTCCCCTCCAGAGCCTGTCGGAAAAATGTACTTCAATGGCTATATCCTGACCTATGGTCAAACAACTCTTGTGGATTGCGATCTCCAACAGATCGATGTAGTTGGATATCAGGGAAACATCTTATGCATCAATTGTTCTTTGTACGATACCTTCGGGGTAACCTTTCTTAATAACGCTAGCATTGTTGATTCCAGCTTCAGGAACGTCACACTTGTTGAATCATTGAATGCTCATATCGAGATCACCAACTGTTCGTTCACCGATTCTAGGGGCTATGGTCTTTCAGCAATGGGGACAAAGGGTAAGATCATAGGATCCACGTTCTCAAGAAATGATGGATATGGCCTTTGGATGTCCGATTGTGATATCCATACTTCCAACAACCATTTTGGAGTTGGAGCTGACAATAATAGTATAGCTCGAGTGTTCAATGGTACCAAAGTCACGATCTCTTTCGTTGGTTTCGTTTCTGGAAAGGATGGCTGGAACTGCACCATCTCTGGTGATCATGACTATTTTTATCAGCTTCTAGATCCGAAGAGTGAGTACTGGGGGACCTTCGAAAACGATTCAAAGAACTCTCCACATACGGTCCCAGTGACGATCATTGACAACGATGGAATTGTTCTTGATCACAGTACCTTCAACCTGAAGTTCACGCACCCGATGTATGAACCCGTTGACCTCGTGATCGATCCAGAAATTAGTCTGATCTACATCATCAACCTCACTTTTGCTAATGGCCCGGTCAATGCTGTTATCATGGACCTGCAAGGACTGGAAATGGTCACTGATGGGGGCAACTGGGAAGGATCGACGACAGTCTATTCTTCAGACAACATAGAGTTCGAGGTCCAAATCGATGGGAGTATGTTGGAGCGCAATACCTTCGATGGGCTTTATGAGCGAAGTATCAATATCACCATCCCCTACGGCATCCACAACATCACCGCCATCGTCGACCCCGCAGGCAACCTCGCAGAAGGAAACGAGTCCGACAACGAGATGACCATCCAGGTCCTGGTCGACCAATACCCCACAGCAGTCCTCTTCACAGATGACCTGGATGTTCCCACGAACCAGACCATCTACCTCTACTCCGACGGGACCAGCGACCCGGACGGAGGGGACCTCAATGTCACCCTGGACCTAGGGGACGGGACCATCATCGAGAACCCAGAGACCACAGAGTCACACATCTACACGATGCCGGGGATGTACGAGGTCGTGCTCAATGCGACGGACGAGTTCGGGCTTTGGAGCACACAGACCATCATCCTGAACGTCACCGACATCACTGCTCATCTGGATGTTGATGTGGTTTTCGAGCAGTTAGAGGATTCCCCCGACGTCAAGACCGAAGCGGTCTTCTCTGTGGAGGATTCAGATTGGGGTGCCCAGGGTTACTCCGCGGTCCTGAACTTCATGCTCGACTATGGGGATGGCGATAGCGTCACCCGCTCTGCCTCCGACCTCCTGGATGATGGGTTCGAGTTCACCCATCTTTACGCAGATGACGGAGCGTATACCGCTGAACTCAAGGTCACGTTCATAGACAGATATGTGATCACAGTTCCACTGAACGTCACGGTCAACAACCTCCCTCCCGAGGCTGATGCGACCCTCCCCTCGGGGACCCTAACCGAAGAACCTCCACTCACCTACTACCTCGACGCTACGGACTCCACCGACCCTGACGACACGAACCTCACATACGTCTGGACCATAAACGGCCAGAAGTTCTACGGGGCCAACGTCACATGGGTCGTGAACGAGACAGGCAACTACGCTATCGAGCTCGAGGTCATCGACGATGACGGCGACAGCGATACATTGACCTCGTCGCTCAAGGTCGGGGAGGAAGGGGGTAATGATGGAGGTGGAGATGGACTCGGACCACTCGCTGCCGGAGGTGGAGCAGCGTGCTGCATCCTTGTGGTCGTGGTCCTGCTCATTATCATCATCGTGATCGTCGTGGTCATTGTGGTGGTACGGAGGAGGAAGAGCCCGTATACCATAGACGAGGAAGCCGTTCAGAACAAAGGCTCCCATCGCATAGACTTCATAATCATGCAGCAGGATGGCTCGGAGCATTACATCAAGTACGAGCTGTTCAAGCAGGACGTCGAAGAAAAGGGCCAGGAGGTCTGCATCATATGGGACTCCCCGGACGGTGGGAAATGGGAGGTGGCAGGGACCTTTGCAGGCGACCGGGATGCCATCATGCACGACGTTGCCGAGGACATCACGCGGCTTGGGTTCGAGGGGTACAAGGTGGACTACAAGGGCAGTGGAAAGCTGCTAAAGAAGTAGTTGTTGCCTCCACATTCAGGAATTAAGAACATATTTATACCTCAGTTCTCTTTAAAAGAACTGTTAGCTCCAGGCTCCTGGACAGTGGTGATAAAGTGACTGGCAATATCAAGTTCCTACCCTATTTCTTGGTCATCCTTGCGGTCGTCCTCCTGACGGTACCCGTTCTCGGGACGTTCGCAGCAGTCGAAGAGGAGCCTGTATCCACGCGAGCAGGTCAGCTTGAGACCGACGTGGAATATGCGGTCATCACCACCAACACCCTTGCGTCCTCGTTCCAGCCACTTGCAGACTGGAAGACCGATAAGGGCGTCAAGGCCATGGTCTACACGACCCAAGACATCGCAGTTGACTATAGCGGGGATGGACCTAAAAGGATCCACGATTTTCTGGTGGACCTGAAAGCATCCTCTCCCGGTCTGGAGTGGGTCCTCATCGGTGGGGACGCGGACGTTGTTCCCGCTCGTCAGCTCTATGCTGGAGCGTCCATCCATGGGACGCAGGACGACTACGGCCAGGACTATTACGCTTCTGACTTCTACTATGCTGGGCTTGGTTCCATATGGGACCCGAGCGGCAATGGGATCTACGGCGAGAACGGCGAGGAGGACTTCTACGCAGATGTTTACGTGGGAAGGCTGCCTGTGTCCTCGACAAGCGAGGTCGATACTTCCGTGAACAGGATCATCAGCTACGAGAGGGACTCTGTAGCTGGCGACTGGCAGAACAAGGCTGTGATGTCCGCAGGTCTGATGACCGCTCCGAACAACGTCACGGAGTATGATGATTACAAGGACAACGCCTACAAGGCCATCCAGTATGCACTGCCCTTTGCAGACCCTGTGTTCGATGTTGACATCCTTTACGATTACGATGAACTGGATGGTGGCAACTACACCATGGCCGATGACACGCTCAACAACACTGCCTTCACTGGTGCCATCGAGGATGGCTGCTCCGTCATCTCCTTTGCAGGTCAGGCATTCTACCAGGATAACCTCCTGTTCGGGAACTCGCTTGCACAATACGAAGATATGATCGGAGAGACACCATACCACTTCGAGCCTCTGTTCCAGCATACGGATGCTGCAGCCTTGACCAACGGTGATGAACTGCCTCTGGCATTCTTCGCCACCTGCGATTGCGGAAACTATTCCGAGGCTGACGATACAAATCTCGAGGCTATCTGGGCAAACGACCAGGGTGGGTTCATAGGCCTCATCGCATCCACTGGCCACTCCTTCCGTGGAGAGTATTCCACAGGCGGTTCCTACGGGAACTGGTGGCTTTACAAGAAATTCTATTTGGAGCTTGAAGAGGGCAACACCCAGCAGGGCAGGCTTACCTATACCATGCTCGGAGACTACTATGCCCAGGTCGTCAAGACCCAGTTCGGCGGTGGTATCCCGAAGGAGCTTGGGAAGATGAACCTCTACGGTTACACGCTCCTTGGCGATCCAGAGACCGATGTCATCACAGACCAGCTCGACACCATGACCGTTACCGCGAACACGGTCTATGCGCTGAATGGGACTGCAACGATCACTGTTAAGGATTCCAGCGGAGCTCCTGTGGAGGGTGCGCTGGTCTGTCTGCGTGCAGATGGGCTCGGTGTCTACTCCAAGGGACGGACCGGATCAGATGGTGTTGTCAACCTGAACGTGGACCCGAACAATGTGGGTTCCCTGTCCATGGTGGTCTCTGCCCACAACATGGTCACACATCTTTCATCCGTTCCAGTTATCATCAAGCCTGCAGATGTTGAGGTCACATCCGATGACATCGACACCGGCAGTCTACCACTTTCGGAGAATGTTCCTGTGACCGTCACGGTGACCGTCAGGAACCTTGGTCAGACCGCGGCATCGAACTTCGATGTCCAGCTCTACGGTGGTGTGGATGGCACTACCCTCATCGGTACCAAGACCGTGGATACCATCCATCCTGCAAAGGAGAGGAACCTCGAGTTCAGCTGGGACCCTGAAGGTGGGACGAACATACTGAAGGTATCAGTGGATGCAGCTGGTGTCCTGACAGAATCTAACGTTGCCAACAACGTCGCAACGCTCACCGTGAGCGCGAACACAGCGCCGGTCTTCGGGACAGTACCTGCGATAATCGTGAACGAGGACCATCCTGCAGAAGTTGTCCTGAACTTGACAGACCACGTCACGGATACCACAGATCTATCGGAGCATCTCAAGTTCACGCTGGTATCAGTGACCGAGCCTGCACTGGGATTGACCGTGAGCAGGAACGGTGAGGTCTATCTCTATCCACTTCCGAACTGGAGCGGCAACGGGACCGCGGTGGTACAGGTCGATGATGGTCTGGCCACGGACACTGCAAGCCTTTCCATCACCATCAATTCCGTGGATGATGTTCCACAGATAGACGATCCAGGCGACCAGAGCGTGGAGCTTGGGAAGCGATTCACAATGCTCATCACTGCAAAGGACGAGGATGGTGACGTTCTCACCTACAGTGATGATTCAGATATCTTCAACATCGATCCTGCCACTGGCATCATCGCGTTCACAGAGTACGAGACCGAGGGCACGTTCAAAGTGACCATCACCGTATCTGACGGGACAAATACAGCTTCCGTTACATTCAACCTGACCATCGGTGGAGCCCTACGGATCATTGAACCGACAGAGGAAGAGATGAAGGCAAAGGAAGGAGAGACCTTCACATACACCGTCACGACCAACATGCCTCAGTGCAACATCACCTACAGCGATGACTCTGACCTCTTCGACATCGATCCGGTCACTGGTGAGATCGAGTTCAAGCCTGGAAGCGATGACGTAGGGACAGTGGAGTTCATGGTCACTGCTACAGACACCAACGCCAACGAGACTGTGACCATGGACTTCGAGGTCGAGGTGGAGGGCAAAGGAGACAGTCCGATCTCGATGACGCAGATCATCATCATCGTTGTCATCCTCATAGTCATCGTTGTCATCATCGTGGTCAAGTTCACATGGGGCAAGGGCAAGATGGCAGAGGAAGAGGAAGAGGAGGAGGAAGAGGAGCCCAAGAAGAAGTGGTCAAAGAAGAAGGACGAGGAACCAGAGGTCGAGGAGGGCAAGGGGAAGAAGGGGAAGAGGACCTCAAAAGATCCTGCAAAGAAGGTCAAGGACCCGTTCAAAAAGGATGGCCAGAAGAAGCGAATGAAGCCCAAGAAGCTGAACGCTGATGATGATGACTGAGCGTTCCTGAACGTGCAGGTACCCACAAACGTAATATATATCGTAGATTCTGATAATAAATGGTCTGGGAGCCTCGAAGTTGGCATGGGTGTACTTATGAAAAGAACAGTGGCCGCTGGTTGTAGTATCTCATCCTTCATCATCATCATGTTCATAGCTGTGCTTTTGACCATGTGCACCAATGATGAGCCGGAACCGGTTCACGAGGGGGGGTGGGAGAACTTCACAACCGTCCAGTCCAAGCTTAAGAACATGGGCTACGAGTTCCATTATCTATCGGCCACGACCAAGGCCGCAGACCTCGGTGCTGCTAATACCCTCATCATCATCATGGGCCTTGAGAACCCACTCACATCGGCGGAGATCGTTGCTTTGGGTGAGTTCCTTGACGACGGGGGACATGTGATCCTCTGTGCTGACGATTCCAGTGGTTCTCGGCTTGGCTCGATATATGGTATCGAGTATGAGGGGGCCCCAGTGCTTGCTTCCGACTTCGATGAGAACCTGGACAAGAATGCTTCGTTCCTCCATACTGATGCTGCGCTTGGTGGGAAGTTCTATTCAGTGTTCTTCAATGGTGCGACCGGAATGCGCGTCAACAACGAAGACGCTGTGTACTATGCTGAGGCCGCACCGCTTTCTGTGTTCGATTACAACAGGAACAAGGTCCATGAGCTGGGCGAATATCCTGAGTTCGATATCCCTCTGGTCGTGAAGGTCCCGGCAAAGAACGGTGACATCATCTTCATCTCCAACTCTGGGTTGTTCTCCAACGACATGCTTCATCGGATGGACAACGAGGCGTTCCTGAAAGCGATCATCGTGGATTCCATCGGCACATCAGGCAGGGTCTACTATGATGACTCGCATCAGATGAGCAGCTTCAGCGGGCACGTCCTCTACCCGGAATAGACCGATCCCATTCAACAATGGCTTAGCTACAGCGCTACCAAGTGAAATGACCGCCGAGCAGGTTGGGGTGGGCTTTTACCCCACGCACCCAGCAGGACGGGTAAATAAGATAAATCAAAACAATCATCCTGATATGTTCGAAATGAAGGGGTTCCAATGAAAAAGAGGAAGTTCCATCTGACCGTGGATGAACGATTGATGCTCCACCTGAGCTCATACTCAGTCCTCGACGACCAACTGGAGATGCCGTTCGCACTCACCCAGCAGGGTATTGCCGACGCCATCATGGTCCTGCGCTCTGCAGTCCCAAGGTCCATCAAGGCACTGGAGTCCAAGGGTTTAGTGGAGGAACGACTTGCCCACGTCAGAGGTGCATCCAGGCGAAGAAAGGTGTACCTTCTCACCAGGGACGGTCGGCTCCACATCAACGAGCTCATCGAAAAGATCCTGGAGCAGAAGGTCACGTTCATCGACGACGATGGAGACGACCAGCTCATAAGGATAAGGGACCTCAACGACAGGCTGGACACCAAGTATCCAGTCCTGACCATCGTCACTAACATCGAAAAGGATGGTACCCTGCGCATCGAGGACCTGCGGGAACCAAATCGCAAGGAAGAGGAAGAGGAAGAGGAGGAAGAAGAGGAGAAGCCCAAGGAGCCCAAAAAGGAGAAGGCAGCGGCACCGATGGTCGAATACCTCCTACACGCACCAAGGGTATCATACTTCGAGGGAAGGAACCCGGAGATCTCTGAGGCCTTCGCCCGATTAACAGGCGGCTGCAAGGTCGTGGTCATCTACGGTATCGCCGGGATGGGAAAGACCACCATGGCTGCCAAGATCATGGAGAAGATGAAGGGCCAGAGGTCGATCTTCTGGTACAGGTTCCATGAGTGGGACTCCCTCCGTAACCTCCTGCTCCATCTGGGCAGGTTCCTTGACAAGTCCGGCGACAAAAAACTTCTCGAGTTTCTTGAACGCACACCCACGACCAATGTGGGCGAGGCCATCACCATGCTCGAGGACTCTTTAGCAAAGATGAAGGTCGCCCTGTTCTTCGACGATGTCCAGAAGGGTGGCAACGAGGTCCTCTCGTTCTTCAGAGCCCTCATTCCAATGGTGGAGGCTGCTCCTGACATCTGGATGGTCGTGACTTCCCGGGACTCCACACCATTCTATGACCGCAGGGAGGTCCTTGTGAAGAAGACCGTACACGAGATGGAGCTCAAAGGTCTGGACATGGAGTCAAGCTTCATGATCCTGCGGACCAGAGGTATCGAGGAGGAGACCTTCCATGAGATCTATAATGTCACCAACGGTCATCCACTATCATTGGAGTTGGTCGAGTCAGCTTTAGAAAAGATAGACACCACCAACTTCACCAAGTACATGCAAGAGGAGGTGTTCTCGCACCTCGAGCGCAACCAGCGCTCCCTTTTGGGACTTGCCTCTGTGTTCCGTTATCCAGCTCCAAAGGATGCTCTTTTGGGTTTCGACCCTGACATCGATATCGCCGTCCTTTCAGAGATGGTGCAGAGGACCTTCCTCAACCAGTCCGACGAGGGATACGACATCCATGACCTGCTCAAGGACTTCATCAAGACCTACTTCAGCGAGGAGGAACTCAGGAAATATCACGGGCATGTGGCCAAGTACTATACATACTCCATCGATGAGATCAAGAAGCAGTACAAGGACCTGTCCCAGGTCTGCGACGAGTCACAGTTCCACGACCTCCAATCCGATAACCAGGATGTCAAGGATGACGAAGCATCTTGCACGATGGAGCTTGTTTACCACACCTCGTATTGTGGTGAGATGGACCAGATAATCGATATGCTCACAGGCAAGGGAGCAATGCTCCTGGACAATGGAATGTCACTGCAGCTCCTTGAGGTCCTGGAGCCCATGGCGCCTCAACTCACAGAGGATAGGCACAAGTTCATTTTCAACTCCATCAAGGCCCAGTGCCACCATGACCTGGGAGAGTATTCTCTGGCAAAGGAGTCCTACAGGGACAGTATCGGTGGAGCTCAGGCCTCCGAACTTGCAGACCTTACAGAGATGTACTCCGACCTTATGGCCGAGGATTGCCATGGACGCCGTCTGTCACCACTCTACCTGGCCCTGCGATACGGCCAGCTCCTGGAGAGGGAGAATGACATTGAGGGTTCTGGAAACGTCTTCAACAACGTTTACGCTATCCTCAAGGATGAGAAGGCCGCGCAGATCATCAAGGACGATCCATGTCTCATGCTCAATGTGACTGGTCTTTTAGGCTGGAACTCCTGGAAGCTCAACGATGCTGCGAGAGCAGGAGAGCTTTTCGAGGAGTGTTTGGTCACTGCTGGAAAGCTGCCGAACCTTCCTGGTATGGCAAAGATGTCCATGGAGAGGTACCAGAACGCCATTGAGGATGGGAACCTGGATATTGCCATGAGCTCCATGGATGACTTTTTGGACATCCTGAAAAAGAACAGAGGCTACGAGGCGGAGGCTGCGGTGCTGGGGGCCATCGAGGATGTGCTAGTGCGGAGCTTGCTGACGCGGTATACGGCGAAGATGTTGGAAGAGTAAGAGTTAGCTCGCCGATCATAGCATCCAGTTGATGGTTACTCAGCGGAAGAGCAAGCCACGAACCAGAATAAATGAAAGGTTGTCCCAACCTTCGATAGCATAGGCTAGCTTAATGGTTGAGACAGTTTCTTGTCACCATATTCTGGTTCGTGGCTTACTGCTGATACTGCTGCTGACCATAGGCCTGCTGGGCTGGCTGCTGGTATCCCTGCTGGGCATACTGCTGCTGGCCTGATGGAGGCAGGGCTGCCTGCTGCTGTGGGTACCCACCGACCGCCTGCTGCTGCTGGACAGGCTGCACTGGATATGCACCCTGCTGCTGCGGATACGCCTGTGGCTGCTGTGCAGATGGTGTTGCGACGTAGGCCTGCTGCTGTGGCTGCTGCTGTGTAGGAGCCTCGTCGATAGCCTCTGGGATAGCTTCCGGTTCGGCCTCGACAAATGGCAGGTCATCTTCCTCGTCATCATCATCGTCCTTCTTACCACGCAGGAGCACGATAGCACCTACGATGAAGATAGCAAGGACGACCACTGCGAGGACCGCGATCGCGATGTATATGCCATACTCGCTTGCAAGGTTGGTCGAAGTGTCGCCAGTCTCCACTGCTGGATAGTCTGCAGCATTGTTCGGGTCAGTGCCCGCTGCAAGCTCGTCCTCGTTGGAGTAACCGTCCTCGTCAGGGTCGTCGCCACCGTTGTAAGATGTGGTGTCGCCGAAGTTGTCCATCTCCCAACCGTCTGGTAGACCATCATAGTCGCCGTCCTCGTTGGAGACCTTGCCGACGATGTTCACAACAAGGGACTCATCGGTCCCATCATAGGCCTTGACATTGATGGTGAGGTCGTCGTTAGCGTAGAGAGTGGTATCGAAGACATACTCCCAGCTGGATGTTCCTTCTGCGGTCTCCCAGCTGCCACCGTCGATCTGGACCTTCACCCATTCGATCTTGTCGTTGTCAGCGTCGGATACCCTGCCCTTGAGCTTGTATTCGCTGCCGGACATGGTCGCGCCGTCAAGGTTCTTTGGTGAGATCATGGTGACGATAGGCCTGTTGTTGCCTGCTGTTCCACCAGAGCCCTGGACGTTCACCTTGATGGATGCTGTATCTGAATATTCGATGCCATCGTAGGATCGGACAGAGACCGTGTGTTCACCACTGGACATGTCAGATGGATTGAGCTCGTAGGTCCAGAAGAACGTCGAGTCCAACGTCTCCCAGTTCCCGTTATCTATCCTGAGCTCGACCGCCTTGAGGTCCTCTGGATCGTTGGCCTCACCCATTATTGTGGTCTTCTCTGTTATCTCCGCACCATCAGTGTGGGATGTGATGGCCACTGTAGGCAGGTCGTTGACACCGTTGACGGTGACGAATCCCTTGGTGTTGGTCTTGTTGTCGCCGTCATCGGCCTGGAAGGTCACCTCCACATCTCCGTAGTAATTCGGAGCTGGGGTGACGTAGGCCTTGGTACCCTTGACAGAGATTGTGATGTATTTGGACGATGGGTCCTGGTCCACGACCTTGAACTTGATGTCGGACAGTTCATCGTCGATATCATCAACATACTCGGACAGGTCTACCCAGAGGGTCTCGTCGGAGTCCTCGTCGATCTCAAGGTCCTGTATAGGGTCCCAGACCGGCTCGTCGTTGACCGGATAGATGCGCACCTCGAAGTCCTGGGTGATGCCGTCATCGCCCTTCTCATCGTCATCGTCGCAGGTGATCCTCACAGGGACAGGTGTGCCGTCCTCTGTGTTCCAGTCACCGGACGCCTTGAGCTTGACTATCCAGTTGTTCCCGTCCTCGATGAGGGAACCAACAAGTTTCTCACCGGTGTAGACACCGTTCGGGTCGACGTCGACCCAGTAGTAGAAGGTCTCAGAATCGATATCTGTGAAGTAGGTCGACTCGGAAACGTCCTTTGGAAGGATGAGCACCTCCTGTCCAGTTCCCTCATCGATGATGACATCGTTCATGGTATCGTCTATGGTCGGTTCGTCGTTGACCGGGTTGATGGTTATGTTGAAGTAGTTCGAGAAGGCATACTTCCCACCAGAGTCCGTGACCGAAACGTGGACCTTGGTCTCACCGTTCCAGTTCGCGGTCTTTGTGGAATCGACCTTCAGGTAATGTCCATCCACGATGCTCACGTCCACATACTTCTTCTGGGTATTGGACTGGACCATGTAGGTCATCGCTGTTGGGTCATCCAGAGCATCTGCGGAGTAGGTCGAGAGGTCGATGAGATGCTCGACCTTCGTATCCTCATCAAGGGAAGCATCTGGGATGCCGCCGATGGTAGGCTCGTAGTTAGGCTCCTCATACTGGACGAAGAGGTTCTGGAGCTTGACCTTTCCGGCTGTATCGGATGAGATGTTGATAGGCACATTCGCATCGCCTGTGGAAGGCTTGGATGGGATCTTGTTGTTCAGGGTTGCCACAAGACCAGAGTTGTATGGGTTCATGTCAACGTCTGCTATGAAGTCATACTTGATATCGAGGTTGCTCAACTCTATGGCCCCTGCGGTCGCTGAGCTGATGGTGATCGGCACCTCAACGAACTGGACACCATAGTTGTTGGTGTCTGCAACAGGAAGCGTCTGGATGGCAGAGTTGAAGTATGTTGCCAGGTCGGCAGTGGTGGTGGTACCTGTGAAGGAACCGCTGTGTGTCCAATCGGCTCCGCCGCCACCAACATCGATACCCACATTGCTTGGGGTCGTTCCGACCCACTGCTGCACAAGGCTCTGGATATCGATGGTCACTTGCTGATATCCGGTGGTGGTCTTGTGACCGAAATGGGTAGGATGGACGTCTGGCATGTTGTTATATGTGATGCTGTTCTCGGACCAGCTGGAAAGGGATGCAAAGACACCGATGTCCTTTGAACCACCAGCGTATCCGGTCCTGATCTGCAGGTTTGCAGATGTGATCTGTGTGTCTGCAGGAATGGTGGACAGGTCGAACTTCATCCACCCGTTCGCTGCATAGTAGTACATGAGATATGAGTATGTACCATAGTTAGAGGACTTGTAACGGGAGGTCGTCATCGCATCCTGCAGTGTGCTGGTCTGTGGAGAGGTGTATGAACCACCGCTCCAGGTGACGGACAGCCTTGGCCTGTAGGAGGATGTGCTGTAATCGCTGCTATACGTATATGGATACGTGAACTCCTGGGCTCCATCGCTTGCAGCTGGTGCGAGCTTGAGCCCGTGGTTGGGTACTGTGAACTGACGAAGCTTGAGGTCAGCGGATGTCACAGTCGCGTTCTTCGGCATCATGACGTAATCCGTATGGCTCAAGGCCGAGGAATCAAAGAAGTACTGTTTGTTGCTGGAATATGTTCCCTTGAAATACTTCTGATGTCCGAGGGCGCCGTATCCGTTGCCCATGAACCTCCATTCGGGCTTATCGTCGTCGCCGACGTCGATGGTAACGTTCATAGGATATACTCCACCATGGCCACTGCCAGATACACGCAGGGTCGCTGCGTCCACTGTGCAGTTGTTCGGGGCTACGATACTAATGCTCCTATCGTAGCTATCTCCGGTAAAGGTGGTCTCGTACTCCGTGCCTCCATTACTGAAGGTCGTAACGGTCTTCGTCACAGCATCTGTTGGCTGAGGTATACAGACCAACAGGGCCATGGCGCTTGCAAGGACAAGGAGCGTGGTCAAAGCAGCTAGCATTTTGTTCATGTGATCACCATAATTTTGCTGCTGCGGACCAAAGGTCCGCGAAATGTTAGTTCGAGAAGGTCAACTCGGTTCCCCGAAAGGCCTTACCGGTACTAACCAAAAGAGACATACGCAACGTTAATATATATAGGAATTTGTATATTTTTTTCCTAGTATTAAAGCGTGACCCTTCCGAATTGGAACGCTTTCTTCTGTCCAGTACATTTTTGAGATAATTGGAAAACTACTCGAAAAAAATGGGCTTACTTCCTGCGCAGACTGAACACGATGAGGGTCAGAATGATGGGTGACAGGATCATTAAAGTGATGCCTGAACCGACCAATGCGCGGAACCAGTCATTGGTCTCGAAGTAGAAGATAACGAAGTTTCCGATAGCGTCTGCCAATCCCATGGCGGCTACGGCGATGGACAGCATACCGAGAGAGCGGTTCTGCTTCTCGGACGCTGCTCGCTGCTTGCTCTCCAAGAAAGTCCTCAGAACATCGATGGTGTTCCGCAGGGTGGATTGTGAAGATTCCACGTCATTGGAAAGGTTGTCGAACAGGAACTTTACCTTGTCCCCGAACTTCTGGTGAGGCTCGAACACAGGGCTCAGGTTCGTCTGACCGATGAGGTAAGGGGTGGTATCGATGCCCAGGGTCCGCATCTCCTCATCTATCTTTTGGGTAAGGTCGTGGTGTTTGTAGATACCCTGGGAGATGCTCTGCTCGAGCTCGGACACTGTGGAGAAGAACACGGATGCCTTGTTAAGAAGCTCCTCCTCGTCCTGCTGGACCTTGGAGCTCTTGTCCTTGTCCCGCTTGAGCGAAGCATGGAAAAGACGGTTGATCTCTGTCTGAAGCTCGTGGATCTTGTCGTTGATCTCCTTGGACCTCTGTTCGTCCCTTTGGAAGTCAGCGATGACCACACGCTGAAGCAAAGTGAAGTTCGAAAGGAGAAGTGCAAGGTTGACCACTGTCGTCTGGGCCGTCTCCTCGAGGTTCTGGAGGTCGATGGTCTGGTCCTCCTGAACACCACCTATACGACCTATGCCCCCCAAAGATGGAGAGTCGTTCTCCTGGTCTGGTCTGTCCAGGTCGATGTCGATGAGGAAGATCTTGGGGAACTGGTCTTCCCTCTTGCTCTGGGATAGACCTAGTGCGAACAGGGTAGTTCCCATCTCGCTGTACTGGAACTGGCTACCGCGAACAAGTGGTGTGGATTCAGATACCAGACCCTCGTTGAGCTTCATCAGTGAAGGTTTTGCAGCTATCTCTGCAAGCTGCCTCTCCCGCATCACACCCTTCATGAACATGGTCATGTCCAGGTGGGCCTCGTGCCACATCTTGGACTTAGTTCCTGTGAGGAAGATGAAGTATGTGTCCATGTGAGATAGGGTCCTGTTCTTCTTTTCCACTATCTCGATGAGCTTTTTGGAGCGGTTCTTGGCCCTGATATGCTCCTTTTTGAAGTGGTGGACCTCCAGGGGCAGTTTCTGGTGAGGATCGTCCGGGTTCCAATCCCCGAAGGTCTTGGGTATGAGGACAGTGACGAAACCCTTTTCGATTATCGGATGTACCTTGCCGAAGATGGATGGGTCCAGGTCCTTTTCCGGAGCCAGCTCTGCAAAGGTCTCTTCCTTGATATCGGTCTGGCCTTTACGCTGAAAGACAAGAACTGTGACCATGACCGGCCTGTAAGTTTCGAAGATCTCTGCTATGGTCCTGCCTCCACCTATGGCTCGGAACCCGTCGTAGCGGGAAACCTGGGGGTACTACGAACAGAATAATCGATTGACCCTATATCAATCTTTTCTCGCTGACTGACCGCTTGTTCATTCCTGCGTGGTCCTGAACCAGATGAAAAGGGGTTCACAGCCCTCTGTGTAGATGGTCACTTTGAAAGGGCGAGCTCCTTTTGGCGCTACAAGCTCGAAAACCCCCTCCCCATCGACCATCTCTATCTCGTCCGTGTCGAGATCTCCATCCTGTGTCATCACATGGATAGGGCCTGGCTTGTAACCTTTCTTGTCTGGGGTCACTCTGACCGAGAGCTGGACCTTGTCCTTTCCATTGCCATTGAGCAAGATGCATCCCCAATGGTCCCTCTCTCTATCGGTGGCATACTCCAGATGGAACCGTGGTTTCTTTCGGGCAAGTCCCTTGGGTTCGCCTTTATCCAAAACCACTCTGTAGTCAGCTATGGCTTCTGTGGGAAAGGAACCGTCCGGTACATCTACGCTGGCCACACCTGTGAACTTCTGTTTCTTTGGGAAGCTCGACCGCAACGTGGGCTTGTTCGGTCTTGGTCCGTTGTATTCAATGACCGAGCTCAAGCCAAGGATATCCCCGGACCTCTGGTCGTAAATGATCAGCGTCCTACCACCCCCAGCGCGGTCCATCGGACAGCGGCCCAGACCGCATCGTCGAGCGAAGATGCGTGTATCGTGAACTTGCCTGGATCGGTAACCTCGATGCTAGGTTCGATGAATGGGGGTGTGTCCAATGTCCATGGAGGTCTGGAATCACGAACGATCACCAGCTGGCCAGGTATCACGATAGGTTCCACATCCCATCCAAGATCGACTGACAGTCCATGGCTTGTCATTCCTGTGCAGATGAGAAGGTCTCCACATCCCTCAATGCGTTGGATACTTTCGAATACTGTATCCAGGTCCTTTGCGAGTTGCTGATGGAGACCGTTCCAATCCTCAACGCGGAGGACTTCCCCCTTCTTCTTCTGGTTGTTGTTGAACGTCATCTTTGGTGTCCTTTTCATTCTCATCACCTACGTTATGAACGTTACCTCTGGGTTAACTCCGGCGACCACCATGTTCTGCAGCCTGTGAACAAGTGTCTCTCTTAGACGCTCCAGGTCCTCTCGGGTACAGTTCGGATCCAGCGAGCTCAAAGGTACCCGCAACTGCACGGATGCCCTGCAGCTCTCCTTCCACTCGACCTTCCCAACAAGCTTCAGTGGGTCTCCGGTCAGGACTGAGCTTCCCAACCTGAAGCGGTCGAGAGGTTCTGTCCCGTCATAGAAGTGGATACGATTCGGTCCGGGAGAGAGGACCAGGCCTTTGCCGTTGGACCGAAGCTCCCGTTTGTCTGCATTGAGCTTGGCATTGTTTCTGTCTATCAGCAGACGGTCACCTTGCCCTAGAGCTGCATCCAATGTCATCTTTGAATCGTTGGTCAAATTCTCCAAGACAAGAAATTGCGCACTGTTGTGAACTATCACGTCAATGGACAGGGTTGTGTCGGATGAACCTCTGTTCTCGACCATGATGGTTCCCCCAGACTCGATCTTGAGTTCCTGCATCATGGTAAGTTGAGGAAATTCTACAAGCTCCACGTCCGGGCCGATCACGGCCTTGAACCAGTTTTCGATATGGTCCTTGGTGTACCTGGAGGTCTGTCGAGAACGAGCTGCGGCCGTTGTCAACCATTGGACGATCTCCCTTTCATCCTCTTGTCCTAGAGCCTCACATAGAGCTGCTGCTCCGAACCTTTCCAACCAATACCTGTTGGTCCTTGGTTCCACAGCTGATGGCCACACACCGTCCATATCCTGGACCACCAGGTCAAGGCCGTCATTGAACGTCGACATGATACCTTGTCCAAGGTCTGTCCTGTAGGATCGGGGGACATGAGCACGGGTCCACCGGGTCATTGGATGTCCTCCCGGATGGACACTTCCAACCGATCCTGGTCAACCTTGGTCAATGGGTCGGAGGGGGATCGCATGGTCGTCCTGCCCGTGGCCTCGTCTGTGATGTGGACATGGATCGAAACGGAGCTCACATCATCCCTTGCGAGGACCAGTGCCCCTATCTCCTTCATGACCTGCTGGTCGATGCCGTCTCGAGCTTTTATCAGGACCTTGGTCCTATCCATGATCTCCTTGCGTCCTAGCTTTGTCAGTGGAGTGCTGGCCTTGACCTCTAGCAAGACCTCCACGTCCTGACCCCTTCCCTCTAACGGTCTGTCAACGTCCACAATGATGTTGGTCAAGACCGCTTTTGAGTCGGGCCCCATCTCAAGTGAGACCGTTCCCTTGTTGAATGTAAGCTGCTCCATTTGGACTGAGAACGAAGAAACGTCTGCCACCCCGGAAAGGGCAATACGAAGACCATCCGGAGCAGGGACGGTTCCAAGCCCCAGGCCCTCGAAGTACTCGTAGGTCGCTACTTGGATGGCCTGCCGGACCTTTCCGCGAACAAGCTTGTGGTCCATTGTTGTGACGACCTTGACCCTGACCTTGTACTCTATTCTTTGTATAGGTCTGACGACGATCCTTATCCCTGCTGGCCTGAAAGGTTCGAGCCGTTCCATTATCCTTTGAGAGACCATGGCAGGGTCCTCGTTCTCCCTTGCCTCGATAAGGATGGTCGCCACACCGGGTCCTGTCCTGGGATCATTGTATGGATACGATCTGACCACGCCATCCACGGTCCGCGTCATCATTGCGAAAGAGGATAGAGTGCAGGGGCCGGTCCTGCTCGAGGCATTGATAAGCCTTGTTCTGAACGGCTCATCTTCCTCTGATGACGAGACATCTGTCGGAGGTCTGATGACCTTGATGGGACCTGAACCAGCGATTGGAGATTCAGGTGCTACCTCCTGACCCTCAGTTAAGGATGATACATCATCGATGGACACGGGTAGGGTTTCCATTACCATCTTTTCCGAGCCTACCCCGCATACCACAGATGTGATGGACTCGAGTGGAACAAGACCGTCATCTCCCCCGGCATAGAACCTTGTTCCCGCAGGTACCTCCACTTGGACCGATGGGTCGCACTCCATCTCTATAGCGACCATCGGGACCGTGCCCCGTATCCTTTGGATACCAAGCTGCTGCCCATGGAGGTCCAGATGGACACCTGTTGCCTTCGTGATGAACGCTGAAGAATTGACCAGGTCTATGTGTTCTCTCTGTCTTGTGAAGCCGTCGGCCATGACCTCTATCAGCGTGCGGACGGCACTACCAGGTCGGAGGTCTGGGCGATGTCCACGAGGTAGATGGACCTGTAGTGAACCGATGAGATGCTCATAGAGCTCTTCTCTAGTGTACATCTTATCATATCTCTAGTAAGAGCGAGTCGTTCGGTCTGCTTCCTGATGCCATCATTATCTTGAAGGAAAGGGCCCCGTTCTCATTACATTGGCCGAGTACCCTTTCGTATCTTACACTACAATGTTCCAGGGCCTCTTCGACAAGACCCACTAGTACCTGATCGGGAGGGTTTCTGCTCGTGGAGCCGATAAGGTCCATTATCCTGTTGCCGAACATCGGATGGCCAAGACCGTAGAGTCCACCGCGATCGACCGATAGGACGAGAATCGCACGTTGGAGCTCGAGCTGTCGACCACGAAGGAATCCATCATCGCTCGCTTCCAACGGGACGATGCCCAAGTCTATGTCCACTGCAGCAGGTCCGCTCATTACCTCTCACCGTCAGACCATCATCAAGGCTATTAATACGGATTGTCGGTACAACGGAAATTGACGAAAGGCCAGGGGGACTAGTTAA
>JANQNL010000146.1 GCA_028279585.1 Thermoplasmatota archaeon | reverse complement strand
CTTCGCCGGTGTCGGTGATAACAACGAGCACGGTATCAGTAGCTGAAAGGCCGACGTCGTCTGTGACACGGACCGTCGCTGTGTAGTTTGCGATAGCTGTGTAGACCTGCGTGACGCGCGCGGATGTGGGCATGAAGTTGACACCATCGGTGTCATCGAAATCCCACTCGAACTTCAGGGTGGCGTTCTCTGGGTCTGTGGACCCGGATGCGTCCAGGGTCACAGGCGTGTTCACCTTGCCGTGGATAACTCCACCAGCATCAGCGATCGGTGGCAGGTTGCCCTCGGTCAGTGACCTGGAGAAGCTGAACGGTGTCTGGAACGCTCCCCAGTGACCAGCGACATCTATACTGCGCACGCGCCAGTAATAGGTGTCTTCGTTACCGTCCTCGAAAGTGAAGTCCAGGGTGGTGTCGAAGACCTCCTCGTTATGGACCAGCGGCGCCATGGTGTCGCTCTTGGATATCTGAACCTGGTAGTGGTGCACACCGGAGGCCTCGTCGATGGATGGTGCCCATATCAGCGAGACGGTCGGGATCTCGGCTGAGATCACGGAGACGTCATTTGGTGAAGTGAGCACTGGTGAGGTCGGAGGTGTTGTGTCCTTCTTGTAGGTCACAGGCAGCGGTATCGTCGCTACGTGTCCTACAGCGTCCGAACACATCACGTAGATCTCGGTCTGTCCGTCTGGGACAGACGCCCAGTCGAGCGCCCACAGCTCCTCGTAGGTCTGGTTGGTCCCGTTTATGAAGATCGGGACCCAGGACCCGGTGGAGCCGAGCTTGTACTGCGCGTGGTCCAGTGGAGAACCGGTGGCAGCGTCGAAGGTGATGTCCATGACCGCTCCTGGGTCGATGGAATACCAGCCGTATTCGAATGCGTTGACAGTGATGGTCGGAAGCTTTGTGTCCTTATAGAACTTCAATGCATCCTCGAGGTATGTCTCGTGGCCTATCCAATCCGTGCATCTGATGTCGATGAGGTTCTCGCCCTCGTCAAGCAGATACCAGTCGATGTTCCACTCAACGGAGAATACAGACGTGTTGCCTTCGAAGACCGAGGACCAGTTGGTCTGGTTGTTTATCCTGTACTCGGCCTTTGTGAGCAATGTTCCATCGCCGTCGTGGTCGAAGTCAACATCCACCACAGCTCCAGGTGAAGAGGAGTAGTATCCATATGTGTCGACGTTAACGGTCACGATCGGGGCCTGGGAGTCCTTGTAGAACAGGATCGTGTCAGTTGTGTTCTTGCCAGCGATGGACTCGACGAACAGGTCGATTACATTGTCACCCTCGGAAAGCAAGGACCAGTTCAGTGCCCAATCGGTTGAGAAGGACATCTGCTCCAGGTCGAAGATCGTATACCAGGTTCCATCGATGGCATACCTTGCGACCTTAAGCGGTGATGCACCACCAGCTACAAAGTCCACATCGATGACCGCTCCAGGGTCGGATGCGTACCATCCGTAATGATACTCGTTCTTGATGATGTTTGGAGATGCTGTGTCTTTTTTGAACTCGAAGGTGTCGTTGTGTCTGTTGCCGGCCTCGTCCACTGCTTCGACCTCAATGGTGTTCACGCCCTGTGCCAGGGAGTTCCAGAGGATGCCGAAGTTCGTGGTGTAGCAGTCCTGTGGAGTACTGAAGAGGGTCTGCCATGTCTGTGTTCCGATCCTGTACCTACCTGAGCTCAGGTTGGACTGTGTGGATGTGTTACCACAGAACATGTCCACATCGATGATAGCACCAGGGTCGGACTTGTACCATCCGTAGGATAGCTGGTTCACGGTAATGGTCGGTAATGTCGTATCCTTGCGGAAGATGAAACTATCAGAAGAGGACCGACCGGAAACGTCATAGAGGTTGACGTCCACCGTCGTGGTGCCCTCTGGGACCTGTGCCCAGATCATCTGCCAGTTGGTGAGGTTCATGGCAGCGTCCTCTGTGAAGACGTCGTTCCAGGTGGAGCCGCCATCAAGGGAATACTCGGCCCAGTCAAGCAGTGAACCGGAACCGCCGTTGGTGAAGTCAACATCCACGCATGCTCCAGGATCTGCGTTGGTCCAAGCATACTCGGCTGTGTTGACGAGGTTGGTCGGGTCCACGGTGTCCTTGAGGATCGTCACCGAGGAACCACCACAGTCAGGGTTGCCTGCTTCGTCCATGGTCCGGATGTAGACCGTGTTCGAACCTTCGGAAAGTGACGCCCAGGTCACTGTCCAGTTCGTATCGTAGTCTGTGCAGGACGAGCTGAAGATGTTCGTCCATGGCCCAGTTGATGAGACCAGGGAGTAATCTGCGGTTGCAAGGTCCGAACCCGAACCTTCGTTGGAGAAGTCCACGTCCACGATGGCTCCAGGGTCAGTTAGATACCAACCGTATGAGGAGGCCTGTATCGCGATGGTCGGGGCAAGGGTGTCCTTCCAGACATACACCTCGTCCGTTGCGGTATGGGACGCTGAATCGTTACACTGGATGTAGATGGTGTTATTTCCCTCGGAAAGGCTGGACCAGACCTGTGAGATGTTCCAGTCCAGGGTGTATGATGGACATACGACGGTCGAGATATCATACCATGGTCCGGAGATCGAGTCTGAATACTGCATGGCAGAAAGGTCGGTCTCACCGCCGTTGTTGAAGTCGACGTCTATGGAGTTGCCCTGGTCCGCGCTCCACCACTGGTAGACCTTCTGGTTAACCACGATGTTCGGTGGGTTCAGGTCCAGTATGAAGCCGTTTATCTGCCCCTCGTATGGATAGTAGTTGTAATCGGTAACTGTGACGTTCATCTTCGCAGATGACTGCGGGTCAACGGATATGTCTGCGAATCCTCCAGCGCCGGTGTAACCATACGCGTAAGTGGTTGGATGCTGCAGGCAAACCAATGCGCCCACCACACCGGCACCACTGACGGAGTCGTTGACGTAGACCCTCACTGTCTGTGGTCCCTGGTAGATGACGCTTGGGTAGTCCACGGAGAAAGTCCTTGTGGAGTCTGTCTGGACGAACATCTCTGGCTCGCCCATGAGGGTGAGACAGAACAGTGCCCACCTGTATGAACCGTTGCCAGTGCACCAGGCTGCGTATGCGTCCTTACCCTCTGCAAAATGCTCGCCGACCTTGGTGTAACCATTGGTGAACAGCTCCTGGGCCATGGAACGCATGTATCTCTCGGAGGTGCCTGATCCAGGAGAGGATGGTGAATACCAGCCATACCTGGAGTTCCCGATGAAGACGACCGTTCCACCACCGGAGTTCTTGACGTGGTCCTCTGCGATGGAGTCGTTCATGTCGAACCTGGTCGTGATACAACCCAGACTTGAGAGGATACCTACCTCGTAGCCGTTGTTCAATGCTGTGGCGTCAGAGTTGAGCCACCTATAGGAACCGCCTGATGGTGATCCCATACCCATGATGTTCCAGTTGGAGTGGCCGGAGTGGAAGGTGTATCCCTGGCCTGCGTTCAGGTTCGTCCTGAAGTCAGCCTTGGACATGCAACCATAGGTCTGGTAACCGTTGTCGAACTGGCTGAACGCGGTGTATCTTGCAGGAAGGTCGTTGTTCTTGATGAGGTCAAGGCCCAATGAGGAGTTCGTGTTGGAATCCAGGAACTCTCCTGCCAGGGTGCAGTTCTTAATATGTCCCTGGGCTGGGGTCTTGATGTAGTTCATCGTCTTGGAGACGAAGTTGTTGGCCTCTGTGGTGGTCTGGACAGGTGCCCTACCTACGATGACATCGTAGTAAAGGTCCACGTAGTCGTTGGTCTCACCGTAGGTCCCATCGCCGTCTCTGTCCCAGTTACCGTCGAGGCACATGTAGTACCAATCAGCGCAGAGCTGGGACTCGGTGTATGTCCCTACCTTTGCCCATACGAACCGCTGTGGAACCACGGAGACGTCCCCGCCAAGGAGGACATACTCTGTCCCCCACTCGTCCACTGCTTCCCAGATGAACTTGCGGATCTCCTCAGCTGTGTCGTTGCCAACGTAGTTGGCAGTGATCCATGAGACCTCTACGATCTCTGCAGGGACTCCTTTCTTCGTCTTCCAGTCCGCCAAGGTCGTGAACGCTGAACCAACTGTCCCGGTGTTGGTGATGATCACATACTTGACGTCCTTGGAGGTGAGAGGTCCTGCAGGGGCATCCAATGGCTTGGGTGCCATATCGTCCAGGTCACCAGGGTTGACCAGGTCCCCAGCAAGGCTCCTGTAAAAGGTCGAGGTGTGTTCCAGTGGATCTGCAGGGTGGTCGTGATGCCTGAACGTGAGCTGGAAGTCCAGCTTGGTGGTTATGACCAGCTGGTCCCCGTCTGGGACAACTGGTGCGAACCTGTAGCTTATCGTCCTGAACCCTCGGGTGAAGCCCTCGTCCCGATATTCGAGGGTCTTGTCGATGGTCAGGGTAGGTGGCTGAAGTGGTGTGTCCTTTGGCAGGGAAACCGGCCGCTCTTCCGGATGTCCTGCAATGTTGAACGGTCCATCGAGACGTGTGATCTCGATGCCATTGACCTCCAGCATCAAGTCCTGGGCATCGTATGGAACAAGGACCTGGACGTGCTTGACAGGGACCAGTGGTTCACCAATGCGGTCGGCCACAGTATAACCTGGGGCGTCGGCGCTCTGGTAATCACCAAGTTCCATGAACTCAAGCTCGTAAGGATCGAACGTTAGAACGATATGCACACTGTCGGAAACCAGACCGTCATCTTTTGGGTTCTGGGAATCTGCAGCTGTAACTACGATACCGGAGACCAAAAGGAGGACGACCGTGGCTAAGACCAAAAGGATGGTAGAGCGGGGTAACATCGGGACACACCTCACCAGAGCAAATGCACAAGAATTGTACTATAGACTAAGGTTGCCTACTTTACTCTAGGTAATATAACATTAAAGGAACCCCTAAAAATGTTTAACCCCTAGATGTGGACTACTGCTACACGTCTGAACCACTGGCTGAGCGAGCCTTTCCGAGTAATCCCATTCATGGGCAAAGGTTTATAAAGACATTTATAAACCTATGCTGGAAGGCCACAGCCTTCCAGCTTACTCGGAAAGGCTCGGCCGACAGCTTTTTTATGTGCATTCACGTTGCCCGAGCATGGTCGAAAAGACGAGCAAGGACCTGAACGAGGACCTCGAAGAGCTGGCGAACGTCTATCAGGAAGATAGCAAGGATACGTATCTTTCAGTTTACCTTGACCTGAAGGACAAGGCCAGGATGGATTTCTTCGACAAGAGGGTCAGGATCATAAGGAACGTTGTGAAAAAGGACAAGATGGAGCTTGCCAACTTCGATAAGGCCGTTGATGCGGCCCGTGACGAGCTCAAGGTCAACCATGACCACGAGGCAAAAGCTGTGGCGCTCTTCATCTCCAAATCCCCGGATTATTTCAAAAGGATCTTCCTGCCTGTCGAGACAGGTAACCTCATTGTGCTGGATACAAGTCCATACATCCGGCCGCTGGCGCTCATTGAAGATGAGTACAGGGACTATGTCCTGGTGCTTGTGGATTCCGAGCATTTCAAGATCTACGACATGGCCGCGACAACTATCGAGAGCAAGGGCTCGAAAAGCACTGAATTGATAGGGAAGCACAAGAAGGGCGGTTGGTCACAGCAGAGGTTCTCCAGGCTTCGGAAAGAGGCTGTGGACAAGTTCCATAAGAACTGTGCTGAGGACCTTGTAAAGATCATGAGGGAGACGGACCAGGAAGGTATCGTTCTTGCAGGGCCTGGAAAGGCCAAGGAGGACTTCGCCAAACATCTTCCCCAGGACATCGTCTCAGAGATCGTGGCTCGATTGGATGTGAGCATGGACCTGCACCAGTCGAAGCTCATCCAGATGGCAGAGGGTGAGATGGCTGCTGCGGAGAAGGCCGAGGGTGATGAGCTTTCCAAGATGCTCAAGGACGCTGTGATGGCTGGAAAGAACGTCACGTACGGTCTTGAAGAGACGCTCGAGGCAACCCAGCAGGGCCGTGTGTCAATATTGCTTGTTGATACCGACACCCAGATACCTGGCTACATCTGCGAGAAGGACCAGCACATCGGAAAGGGTTCACCAAAACCATGCCCGATTTGTGGTGGCGAGACCTCCGAAGTGGATGTCATCGAGGAGATAATCGAATTCGCCATCAGGATGGGTTCTCGCGTGGAGTTCGTCAAGGGCAACGATTACCTCAAGGAGCTTGGCTGCATCGCCGCTTATTTAAGGTATTGAGTATTTCCTGTCACTAGAGGAGTGCCTATCCCATACAGGACATCGGACAAGGAGAAGGCCAAGGGTGCCAAGTTCAGATACCCTAGCAAAAGGGCCAATCTGATCACCGTAGCTATTCGGTTAGGCATGCTGCTTTTGATGTTCCTGTCCATTGCTATGATAGTCTATCTTCATGATGCCATTTCTGAAGAGGACCAGTATGTTGATGCACAGACCAATATCAACACCGATCTCACCTACATCGACGCCCTCTATTTCACAGTAATTTCTATCACTACGACCGGCTATGGTGACATCACGCCAGTGACCCAGGAGGCCAGGCTCATGGACACTATCATTCTGTCCATCGGCAGGGTTATCATGTGGGTCATCATCGTCGGTACTGCATATCAGTTCATTTTCGAAAGGTACAGGGAGGTTCTACGCATGAAGAACATCCAGCAAGGATTGTCGGACCATGTGATAATCTGCGGGTTCGATACCACAGGAAAAACGGCTGCCCAGGAGCTTGTTGCCAAGGGCATGAAGAAGAGCAAGATCGTCATCATAGAAGCGGACGCTGAGGACTCTCAGCTTGCAGCGGAGCAGGGGTATGTCTCCATCCAGGGTGATCCATCGAAAGAGGATATCCTGACGTCTGCAATGATCCAGAAGGCTACATCGATGATTATCACACTTTCTAGGGATGATACTAACGTATTGATTACGCTCACTGCAAAGGACCTCAACCCGAACATCAAGGTCATCGCTCAGGTCATTGACCTTGAGAACGAGAAGCTCTTGAAGAAGGGTGGTGTGGACGTCATCATCGCACCATTTGTAGCTGGGGGAAATCTCATGGCCACGGCTACGTCTCAGCCGCATGTGGTTGACCTGCTGGAGGATGTGATGACGGCCCGGTCCGGAGTATACCTGAACGAGAGAGAGGTCAAGGCAGATGAAGTTGGGAAAACACCCAAGAGCATCCCTGGACGGGTGGTCATGGGAGTGGTTCGGGATGGCAAAATCGTCGAACTGGACAAGCTTGACAAGTTGAAACTACAGAAGGGAGACCATCTGCTGTTTTTGAAGAAAAAGTGAACAGTAGATGGTCATTCTAGAAATCCAGTTGATGGACCTGCTCCAGGAGCTTCAGGATACGGTCTAAAAATGGTTCCAGACCCAGCCCGAACAATAAGGGTCACTCTCCATTCCATTCACTATAGTTTACACTCATTACGAGTGATTCTTTTCCACCAAAGGTTCGGGCTGGGCCCTACACCATTTTCCTAACGACCGAATCCTTCAGCTGCTTCGCCATAGGATCAGCTGGATCTATCTTCAGTGCCTCATCGAAGTACTGGAACGCCCTCTGAAAGTTCTGCCTTGCTACTGTCTTATTGCCGCTGGAATGGTAGGCATTAGCGACGTCAAGGCACTCCTTTCCACGCCTGATAAGATGGTCGAGCTCTTTCTTCATCGCTGGGTTCACATCGTAGTTCTTTTGTGGCTGTGGTCTCTGCTCGAGCTTGTCCCCATCCAGAGGCGTGAACCCATCCGACATTGGCTGGTCGTATGGGGACCTGGGAGTAGGTGCCATGGGGGTCAGCTCACCCTGTGGCAGCTCCATGATCGGAGCCTGCTCTGTGGGGGTGATGGGAGCCTGCTCGGTCTCTGTTATCGGAGCTGGCTTCATCTCAGCAATAGGAGCTTCTTCAACCGGGGTGATGGGGGCAGGCTGGACCGGGGTGACGGCGCTCGGGGTCCGAGTCGGGTCCGATGTCGCAGATGGGATGAACCCACAGATCGGACAGACTATGTTCTCGTTCTTTAGCATTACACCGCAGCCTTTGCAGTTGCCCATGGGTCATCACCTTCGCTTTCTGAGATACCATCCTGCGATGGGAGCGATAGTGACAAGGACCACAGAGCCTAAAAGGATATCTACCTCGAAGCCTGGAATTCCGGTCTCTTCCTCGTATGGGTTTCCGGTCGGGATAAGCGGGTTATCTCCAACAGGACCATCGGGCTTTCTGATGAGAGTGCCAGATGGGGAGAACTTCACTGGAATGACCTGGTTCTCCATGTTCGCCTGACCGTCCCTAGTGACGCCCCATGTCTGGGAGAAGATCCTATAGTAATACTCCAGATTGAACTCCTGCTCGCCGTTGACCGTGATGTCGCCGCCGGAGTCCACCCAATCTGTGAACCTGGTGGCATCTCTGAAGAGGAACTCCTGGTTGACAGCATCGACGGTGCAGACGAGGTTGGTGCCATCGGCCAGAGGAAGGACCACCTGCGCCCAACCGTGTCCGATCCACTCCTGCTTGAACTGGTCGTAGAGGAAACCGACCTCTAACCAGGCTGGGATGCCCTGGGACCTGCACATGGAGATGAACACAAGGGACTGATCGTCACAGTCTCCGCGGCCGTCGTCCAGGGTCCGGATGGGACACTTTGGCATGTTCCAGTTCACCGGGTTGTCCTGGTTCATCTGCTGCGGGGTCGGGTAGGCAAGCTCGTTGACTATCCAGTCGTAGCATGCCCTGGCCTTGCCGTAGGCTGTGGTCTCTCCTGCAGCCTGCTGGGAGGCTATCTGGGAGATCCTGTCGTTGGAGGGCCACATCCTGTAGTCCATGGCGGTTCCGTCGTTATTAATGTCCTGGAGCGTGCCGGAGTTGTCCTCCACAAGCCACCTGTCTCCAAGGTAGTTATCCAGATAGTACTGGTCTATCTGGTTGACCGTGCCTGAGGTGGTCCTGTCGATCTCCCACTCCTTGGAGCTGGCCTTGACGTGGATGTCCACCCTTATCTCGGTGTTTCCAGAGAACGGAGACCGCTCGTAGATCATCATCTCGTTGTTCGGGTCCGAGGTGGATGGATACATTGAATTACCGGGATAGATGGTCGATGGGTCCGAACTGTAAGTGAACCCTATGACCTGTTGGTACCCGTTGGTATTGGGTAGGGTCTTGGGAACCGGTACTTTAAGCTCGAACGAGTCGACTCCATCCCCTTCTGTACGTATCGTGAAGACACGCGTTACCTGGATCTCTGCCGATTGCGGGTAGTACCTGGCAGTTGGGTCGAGGTCGTCGGTGTCTATCTGGTCGTACAGGTCTCCCCAGTATCCGCGGGATACGGGGTGTATGAAGGAGAGAATGAGCAGGATAATGATGATCGCCAGCAGGATGTAGGCGAAGATGCGTCCTACTGACGGACCGTCGTCGCGGTTCCTTCTTGGTGGGGGCCTTCGGGCCCTCTGGGGCTGTCTGCGGGGCTGTGGTTGACGCCTCGGTTGTGGCCTTGGCTGGGGTCTCGGCTGCGCCCTTGGCTGCTGGTAGACCGGCTGCTGCCTCGGAGCAGGCCTGGGTTGGGGTCTGGGGGCAGGTCTGGGGGCGGGCCTTGGTCTAGGTGCCTGGGCAGCTGCATACACTGGTGCTGCGGCTGCTACGGGCCTTGGCCTTGGCTGGGGTCTAGGTTGAGGCCTCGGCTGTGGTCTTGGTTGTGGTCTGGGGGTCCTTCGTGGTGGAGGACGCCTGGCAGGCTTTGGCCTCTGTGGTTGTGGTTTACGTTTTGGCTTTGGTCTGCCATTTCTGGAGAAATAGTGCTTACATGACCCACACACGGTGGGATCGTTCGCATCGAACACTCCACAGTTTACACAATACCCCATTATTACTACCATTTACACCTATTCAATTAAAACTTTCGGTAACACTGGCCTACATACGGCAAAGTGTAACTTGCGGGATTTAGACACGACGTCTTTTACGAAGGGGCCTGGCATGCTGATCTTCCACTGCCAGGACGAACTTCAGCTGGAGGTCCTGTTGGACCATTATCCCAAAGGGATGTTTGTGCATCATGTGCGACACCTGCGTGTACAGGGAGCCCCCGGGAGGCGGGGTATGCCCCCGGGAGCGGTGGATGAGATGGATAGAGGAACCCTTTAGGCCAGGACCATGGCATCACGACGTGGAAGGGCATAGAAGGTGGTGACGCAGGAGAATGGTCGTTAGCCTGGGTTTCATAATACCTTATCATCCATCTAGAGAAAATATTCGGGGGTGAGGTTATAAAGAAAATGGATGCGGGGTTGAATTGATTTATAAGTGTTTTGGTGTAGTCCAGGCGAATTTGGTGACATAAAATCGCCGAATCGAGGACGATGGCCAATGTCATCAGATGAGGCGACCCATCTTCGATTCGACTGGACGGAACCATAACACTTCTAGAAGAATGATCGAAGAAGAAACCAGGCCCCGGAACAGGTGGTGAAAGTTACCGGGGCCTTGGATAGGAGGACAGGGTCCGGGACTGAAAGGGCGTTCAGCCATCCTATTTCATTGGTGGTCCATAGGGAGTATCATGGTTTGCAGCGAGCGAGATGTACTTCTCGAACCTGGACCCGGTCATCCATCCTTAAGTAAAGATTCGCTGGAAAGCATATAAGGAAAATGGATGTGGATTTGAATTGATTTATAAACGTTTCGGTGCACGTCTGGTCGCGCGTACGCGTACGCGCGTACAGCAATTATATTACTAGTCTAAACAAATAACAATGAAACATCTCCGCTGTATCAGGATCCTTGCCAGCTCCGATACTTCAACCCAGCAGATCAGGCCGAATATCAATTCCACCCTAAACTGCGGGCTTTTCATTTTCAATAGCCTTCGGACTCAACTTGAAATGAAAATGAAAAGAAAACAGAGGGGCCCCCGAAAGGGCCCCTATCAAGGCACGACTCATATCATGCCTTTCTTCTTCATCACCACGAACGCAGTTCCAACCGCCGCCAATACCAACAGCAGTATCAAGATACTGCAGGTGATCGGATTGGATGCGGTCTCTGCCAGGATGACTTCCTCACCGCGGATGGTCTTGGTGGTCTTCTTGACGTTGTTGTCCTCGTTGATCTCCTTCACTGTATCGTCGTGATCAATTTCTATCTTGATCTCGTGCTTACCGAAGTTCGACGGTTTCCAGGTGAAGGTAACGAGCTGTTCCTTGTCGCTGAAGATCCTCTTGACCACGATGGACTTGACCTCGTCGAAGCCGCCTCCATCATCGATGTAGAGTGTCACCATGACGTTGTTCGCCTCGATGTCGCCCACGTTAGTGAGCTTGACAGAGATCGTCACGAGCTGGCCGACACTGAGGTCGCCGGTCACCTTGATCGAATCGCTGAAGGCAAGATCTGGCAGCAGGATGCTGACCTTGATGCTTGCGATGTTGTCATCATCGAGACCATCGTCGTTGGAGTCTGTCATGAACATCTCAACGCCACTGGACTGACCAACCACGTTGATGGTCCTGACGTCACCCTTCTTGGCATCCTCTGGAGCCGTAAGATAGACGGTGACCCAGCACCTCTGCTTGGTCGGCAGGGTGAGGTTGAGGGTATCCTCCTTGACGTTCGTCTGCGTGTAGTATATCACGTCCGGTCCGATGTTCGTAATGTTCATCGGAAGCGCGAAGTCAACGTGCTGGACGTTGTTGGTATAGTCCGGAGTGTTTGCCACTGCTCCAAAGTATGCATACCAGCCGGTCGGGACGTCCTCGATCTCGAGGATGAGGGTGTCAGGACCGTTCGCATCATTGCGGACCTCGAAGATGAACGTCGAGGTCTGCATTGGGAACATGGACTTGGTGGTGACGTTGCCGAAGCCTGGATATGTGAGCACCTTCAGGTCGTATGTCTGATTGACAACCACCTTTAGATACTCCGGCTCTCGGGGTTCGCCTAGACCAGATATGTTGATACCTACATTGTAGGTGTCCGCTATCGTGGTATACGGTATATCAAGGGTCATGGTGAAGTTTGCATAACCCTGGTAGAACAGGTCCAGACTGGTTATGGCGAAGCCGTCCTGGAGGAATGTGAGGTTCCAGCCCAGATTGATGTCATACGCAGATGGGGTTACCATGTCCTTACCGTTACCGATATTGCGGACTGTGATATCGAACGATACCGAGTCGCCTGGGTTCACTGTGACCAGTCGTGGCATGATGGTGACATCGAAGTCATAGACATGCCTGACAACTGCTGTCAGTCCGACGGAGTCCTGGATGTGGGTCTCTGTCTTGATCCTGGCAGAGAACGTCATGACCAATGTCAGGTCAGCTGGGGACTCTGCAGGAGCGTGGACCTCCACGGTGATCTTCTTCTTCTGGTCCATGTATAGGGTGATAAGGGATTTCTCCTCTTCTCCCTCGAGCACACGGACGTCCCAGCCCTCGAGCAAGCCCTCGTAGAAGAGCTCGACCTGGACTGAGTCCTTGTTACCACCGTAGTGGACGTTCACTGTGAACCGAGTAGTTCCGTTGGGTGAGATGAACCGCTGTGAATCATCACAACTGACGTCTATGTCGTTGGTCTCTCCGGCCACAAGGATTATCTCATCCTGATGTTCCAACAGTTCTACAGATGATTCGTAGCTCTTATTGGATACAGCTAAGAGTTTAATTCTTGCTTCCTCACCCTTGATGGCGTCGTGCGGACAGGTCATCTTCACTGACAGGGATGCTGCGGCGATACCGCCCATCTCCTCGAAGATGTCTGCATCGAGGTTGACCACCATTTCGGTGGATCCCGACTGCACGAAGTATGCATTCCATCCGGATGGGATACCGGAAAGCGACAGGACGTATGAGTCGTTCAGATTGCCGGTGTTCCTAATGGACACACCAACGATGTACTCACCGCCTGGTGGGATCTTCTCCCATTTATCTCCATAGTATTCAGAGAGTGGGTCCTCATCAGGTTCCTTCAGATACTCCATATCGAAGTCAAGGAACACGTTAAGGACTGACAGGGTCGTGATGGTGTCCATGGCCCATGGGTCATTGGACGAGTTTGCGCTCACGTTGATCCTTGCCAGCTCTCCGATCTCACCCTCCCATGGCGCCGTTACTCGCAGGGTGATGTTGGTCATCTCCTGTGAAGCGAGCTTGACGTATGGTGGGTTCTTTGTTCCATCAGGTGCGTCAGGGGTAAGGAGCTTTGCCTCCCAGTCCTCTGGGATACCCTCGAGAGCAAGGTAGATAGTATCCTTTGCCTCGGCGGTGACACCCTTACCTGTGTTTATGACGGTGATGTTGAAGGTGACGATCTCACCAGGAGCGACGTCCTTGATGAGGTTCTCATACTCCAGTGGGTCCTCACTGATCTTCTGTGGGGACACGTCAACACCGAATGACACCTGTGGGTTGTAGAAACCGGTCTGGTTCAGGTCGTAGTGGAACATGATCCAGTCCTTCTGACCCTTGATGCACTTTCCACCAGCCTCGATACAGTAGACGTTACCCTCCATGTCGCCAATGACGACATCAAGGCGTCCATCGAGGTCGATGTCTGCAACAGCAGGGGAAGAGGTTCCGATCGGGACACCGGTCTCGTAGACCCAAAGAGCATCGTGCAGGAGGGAGTCGCCCGGAACGGACTGTCCATCATCCTGACCATCCGATGGGTCGCCGTCGAACATGAACACCTTTCCAGAGTCGGAGCCTATACAGACCTCGAGCTCATCATCGGAGTCGATGTTACAGATAGCAGGGGACGAAAGACTCCTGCCACCAGTATCGGCAGACCAGATCTCGGCATGGAAATCTGCATCGATGCAGTAGATCTTACCGTTGTCACAACCGAAGAAGATCTCGTAATCGAGCTCCTTCTCGCCTGGATCGTTCTTTGCAACCTGCACATCACCAACAGATGGGGATGAACAGATACCTGCACGTGAGGAACCTGTAGAGAAGTCCCAGAGCAGGTTTCCAGATGGGTCGTAGGCGTAGATCTTACCG
>JANQNL010000106.1 GCA_028279585.1 Thermoplasmatota archaeon | reverse complement strand
CCACCACCACCACTGGTCTCGCCAGAGGTAGCATTGTAGTAAGGCAGGTTGAGGTTGAACACAGCGTCCTTTGTCAGGATCGCAGTCTCATAAGTCAGCTCGAGGTAGCCAGACACGTTGTTGTCCTCGTCAGCTGCATCTGCTGCTGGTGGAGCTATATCGAAGGTATACTTGATACCCTTGATCACTCCAATGAACTCGAAGGCTCCAGAGCTGTCTGTTGTGGTTGTAGCTACGGTCCCTGAAGCGTTCTTCAGTACAACAGTAGCGCCGCTTACAAGGACTCCTTCGTAGATGCCAGCTCCGTAGTAGACGCTGCCAGAGATGTTTATGGCCATGTTTGGTTCAACGGTTGGGATCTCTCGGACCAGCGTGATGGTGATGGTCTCCATATCCGAGAACTCACCATCAGAGACGAACAGGTTCACCGAGTCCTCCTCGCCATCGAAGCTTGCGGGGTAGTTGAAGGTCACAACCTTGCCAGATACATCACCATGGTCTGATGAGTCACTGACTGTCAGGTCTTCAAGGTCTGTGTCGATATCGTCAATGTAGCTTGTCAGGTCGATGTCCAGGTCCTCTCCGATCTTGACCGAGTACGTGGTCGGCAGGTCTACGAAGAACGGTGCATCGTTGACAGGCGTGACATTGATCCACAGCTCCTGTGAGGAGGAGGCGCCGTGGATGTCCTCCACCCACAGTGTGACCTGAACGTTCCCATTCATATCTGGAACAGGAGTGATGGTCAGGTTCGAGGATGTGTTCTCCCCACCGATGCTGAACAGTGATGAGTTCTCACCCGTGATGTACCAGGATACTGCGTCACCTTCTGGGTCCACAGCGTGGCCCGTGAGGTTGATGAACCATTCCTCATCCTCTGGGAACTCGACGTCCGGGACAACTGGCTGGATCCTTGGTCCATCGTTGAGTGGATTTATCGTTATGAGCAGTGGCCTGGATGCGGTCATACCAGCCTCATCCTCGACCCATACTATCACAGTGACCACACCGTTGACATCATCATCTACCAGTGTGAAGGTCAGCGTTGATGATGTGTTCTCGCCAGAGACCGTGAACAAGCTTGTGTCCTCTCCAGTGATGTAGTATTTCAAGGAGTCACCGTGCGAGATGTCCACATCATTGGCATATGGTGCAAGGTCGAGGTCCCAAGGTTCTGAACCCTCATCCTTGGTCTGGTCCGGAAGTGCATCCAGGGTAGGAGCGTCGTTGGTGTTAACAACGGTCACTTGGACCATGAGCCATCCCTCAGCTCCAACACCATCGGCCACCGTGACGTTCACCATATGGACACCAACATCACTATTGGATGGGGTTCCAGAAAGGTTACCGTCACTTATGGAAAGGAAGCTTGCAGTGGTGTTCAGGCTCCAGGTATGGGTGTCCATCAGGTCTCCATCTGTGACAGAGTACAACCTGTAGAAAGAGGCATCCTCGTTGATTGAGATGGTCGTCACCCCATCGATGAGCGGGTCATCGTTCAGGTTCGTCACATTGATCTGGAACTGATTGGAGACGGTGTAGTCACCTAAAGCATCCGTGCATCTTACAGTGACATTGACCAGTCCAGTCCAGTTATCGTTAGCAGCCCCGGTCTGCATGTCGACAGCCAGATCGGTACCTACTACGCTCAACAATGCAATACCTGGCTGGTTGTTGCTCTCGACACTGTAGGAGAGTGTTCCTGGTGTAATGAACGGACTTACAGTGAAGTAGAGACTCAGGTCCAAGATGGCATTGTCAATGGAGTCCTCCTGGATACTCACATCAGGGATGAGGGATGCAGTTGGTCCGGTATTTCCGAAGTACTCCCAGTGGGACGTGCTCATGTTCACATCTCTGGTCTCGTCATAGGATGGGTATGTGACCTGGACCTCTGTGACGTTCTCAACGGACTTGTTCTGACCGTCGAAGATCCTGTCAATTACTTCCAAGTATGGTCTGCTACCAGAGGCATCCGTGTACCTATCATAGGCTGTAAGCCCATTATCTGTAACGACCACGTGTGCACCCTGGTATGGTCCACTGCTGTTCCTTACACGGACATGGAGGTAGTTTGCTACTGTCAAAGTAGAATTGGTCCGTAGGTGACCGGCCCAAACACCTTCACCAAGATGTTCATTGATGAAGGCACCCCACTTTGTCCAGTATTCGAACTCATATGGAGGTAGCGAGCTCTCGGTCTGACCTATCTCTGCTCCCATCACTGTCTGGATATAGCCAACTTCCACACCGACACCAGGTCTACTGGCCATAGGCGCTCCGATAATGAGGTCTGCGCAATGGTCCTCGTTGAACCTACCAACACCGATGGAATATCCATATCTCTCACCGCCTATGTGACCCTCTAACTCAGTATCGATCCGCTCGTCCATGGCAGGTCCACCAAGATATATCCTCACAGCTCCCATACTGCCGTCGTGGTCAGGAGCACTGGCGATGACATCATCATAGAAGTCGCCGTTGAAGTCACCCGTGACCACCTCGAAACCGAAGTGCTCGTATGGTTCTGTACCTGTGAAGTTGTAGTCGTACATCTTATCGGGTGTTGATGAGCCGTCATAGACAAGGACCTGGCCTACATCGTTCTCCATAAACCCTTCGAAGATCCAGTCATATCTTGGAGCTCCAATGATGGCCTCGTCGTCACCGTCTGAATCAAGGTCTCCGAACTCGAGCGCATATCCGAAGTAGCTACCGAACATGGTCGCAGAAAGCGTCAGGTCTGCCACATTATCAGGTGTGGTCGATCCATAGTACATGTATACCTTACCTTCAAGGGAAGTATGGTTAACGAAGAACGGTGCACTAACCATGATCTCGTCGTCCCCATCACCGTCGTGGTCACCTGCAGCTACATCCCATCCATAGCTCCAGTTGGTGGCAGCTCCTGGTGGGCTTAAGGTCACATCAGCTGTGGTGTCGATGGTCGCACCACCGTAGTAGACCCACACCCTGCCCTCATCGGAATTGTAGCCTGGATCGCCAACAACGAGGTCGTCGATTCCGTCGTCGTTGAAGTCTCCAAGGGCTAGGGACTGTCCGTAGGCAAGAGTGGTCCCGCTCTCACTGAACTCATGGTCCGGTACATCTGGACTGAACTCGTCTGGACGACCCAGGTATACCTGGACCTCGTTGGTTCCAGCAGAAAGGTTGGATGCGATAAGGTCCTCGTACCCGTCACCGTTGAGGTCCCCTGCGATGAACTTGATGAGGTCTGTGTCCTCTAACTTTCCAAGTAGTCTTTCATTGTGGGGGTCGTATCCAAGACCTCCCTGGGCATCTGATGTCACCAAGGCGAAGTCCATATCTTCCTCGAACTGAACCTTTGTTTCGTCAAAGGTGGTGTTCAGGAAGTAGAGATTTGCATCGTTCGCTAACTGCACAGAGGTTGTTTCACTTGTGATCGTGCAGTTCTGGAACGTATCGTAGCTATCACTATCTGCAATGATAGAGGTGTTAGCATTGATGTCGACCCAGAAGAACCCGTTGAAGGAAATATTCTGCAAGAGCACACCTATCTCGGCCTCTATCGAACCGAATGCTACAGAATTACCAGCAGCGTAGGAACCAAGGATTATCCCGATATTGTTGATGTTGGACATGGTGTTCCACAATATCCCATTGAAGCTTGAGTTGATGATACCCATTCCTATCTCGCAGCTATCCACGGTGTTCCAATAGATGTCTGTCCAATTGGTGTAGAAAAGAAGGATCCCGATCTCGCTATTGTAGACGAAGTTATCATTGAGACTGAGGTACTCTGAGTTCGTCAGGAAGATACCATACTGGGCCCTATCGATGATAGAGTCGTTGAAGAAGCAGTTCGCCGCCTTGTCTGTCACGATACCCTGCATATGGTCTGTGAAGGTAGTGTATTCCACAGTAACGTTCTCCGACTCGATCGCCCCGAGTCCAACGGTGTCGTTGTGTAGCCATGAGTTGGACAGTATTATTGGGTTCACACTGCGATCAGCTATGATGGCACCATAATTATGATGATGGCCGTTGATATCATCCAGGTAGATGTATCCCAGGTTATCGATCATGTGGATGCCTATTGGATTATGGAGCGTGTGGACTTTCTCGAGGTAGATGTCGAAACACTTGCTCCTTATCAGAGATCCCTGTAGGCCGTTACTGATGAGCATTGTGTTGTTGATGTAGATGTGGTCAGAGTCCTCCATGCTCAAGCCTCGGGTATTATCGCGAAGGGTGCAGTTCTCGACCCTTATTTCGGAGGATGTGCCAGTGATGTTGATACCATCGTTTGCGCCCTCAACTGTAAGGTTCTGGATGCTGGAACCGATAGTTCCTGTGAACCAGAACGTTTGTCCCCCACCAATACTACCGTTCACAATGGTCTTGGCCTGGTCCGCACCAACGAAGTGGTACTTGTCTGGCACGAAGATGTTCTCGTAGTAGATGCCGACATCTGGCATGATGGTGTCACCACCTATCAGGCCGAGGTTGATAGCGACCTGCAGCGAAGCTGCGGTCCATGTGGGGCGACCCTGGATGCTGACCTTGGTTCGTGGGTATGGGTCAAATGCACCTGAAGGCCCTGGGATCATGTAGTTCTTCGTACCTGAAAGCCCAGCGGTCTCAGCGATCTGGTACCATGCACCATCTTGGAGCTGAACTGGTGTGTCAGCGATCCTGGAAGAGCCGTCATAGTCTCCGTAGTAGTTCATGCGCCATTTGACACCTGACGTGTCCGCAGCGTTCATATTATGATTAGAAAGGGTATTGTTCTCTATCAAAGAGGCTGCGACCATATTTCCGATATTGACACCGGCACCCGTGCATGAATGGATCGAGTTGTTCCTGATGTAGATATTATTGACATTGCTCATCATTCCGAAGGCAACGATCCCATCTCCGTTGATCCATGCTATTGTGTTGTTCTCTATGAATGTCATTGTAGGTGCAGGTCCAGGCATTATGGAACCCAACCAGACACCTGAAGCACCAGAGTAGTTCCGTATCTGATTGTTCTTGATGTGGGTGTTCATAGCTGCGTTGGCCACAGCTACTGCTGGTGCTCCACCCATGAAATAATCCCTAACAGTGTTATTCTCAAAGAACACGTTCAGAAAGCCTTGATTGAAGACTGCCAGCGGGATCCCTTTGAAGGTACAGTTCGTTACATTCAACCATGCTCCTCCAGTCATCAAGACCCCTCCAGTTACCGGGCTCATTCTCGAATCCATCACACAATCCCTTACGTTCATTCCAACAGCAGTATCTTGGATAATGTTCGTCGCCATTCCGAGGAACTCACATCGGAAGATGTCGATGTACGACGACTTCATAGGGGACGCAACATTGATGAAGGCCCCACCACCCATGATGTCTCTCATCTCAGATTCGATGACGTCGATGACATGGCAGTCCTCCATGTAGATGGCATCGTTGCCCTGCATCATGAGCTCACAATCGAATATCTCCACATACCAGGATTCTATCATGTAGATGCCATACAAACCACCCATGAAGAACGAATGGTTGATGTTGATGTCCGTGGAGATGAAGACATTGATACCATTGTCCGATGTCAGGAACTGGCACCAGGTGATCTCCTTGTTCATAGCTCTGTCTATCTCGATACCTATCTGAACGTCCGATTGGAACGTACAGTTCGTGACCAGGGACTGCTTGTTCGAGTTCAGGTCATAATTGATGCCGAACGGAGCATTCTCGAACGTGATGTCAGATATATTGCAGAAAACATTGCCCTGAACGTCTATGGTCGGGTTTACCGCGGAGTTACCGACCCAGTTCGTATTGAAGTATCCTCCACCGACGAAATCGACGTTCTTATTGACAGCTACAGTATCATAATACAAGCCCTGTTTCATAGTAACAGTGTCCACCTGGGCTGCTGCAGCATAGGCTGTGGAAGGTCTTGCGTATGTATTTGTTGATGAGGACAAGCTCACCTTGGTACGTGGGTTGTCATCATCAGAGCTTACTGATACCGTGTATGCTGTTGAGTCCCCTATCCAATCCCCATTGGTATCAGTTCCCATGTAATCGCAGAAGTAATTGTAGTTCCAATTGTTTGCAGCCACAGACATCACATTGGTCGGGTTGGAGAGAGAGTTGTTCGTGATGTTATTGAGGCCCGTTCCGGCGCATTGGACGCCGAAGTTGTTTCTCTGGATGATATTGTGTTCTATATCGTTGCCATCGACGTTCTGAATGAAGAGGCCTAGAGCTGTTCCTATGATAGTATTGTAAGAGACATTATTGCTATTGGCCCCCACTACGACACCGATGCCGCGAGTGGACCATTTTATAGTGTTCTTCTGGACGATGTTATCATCACCGCTCCTGAGGTCAATTCCAGTGAAACAATTCGTGAAGGTATTGTTGATGATCCTTCCTCCTATTCCACTCACTGTTAATCCCTGATAACCAGCTACAGCGCTCCATCCGCAACCATCGATGAACGAGTTTTCAAGTCTAAGCACACCGGGATCGTTAACATGGAAGAAGTAAGGGTTCCCAGGTGCTTCTATCGAGCTATTGGTGATATTGAGATAACCTTCTACAACGATGCCGCAATCACCATCGAAAGCGCAGTCGAAGATGATCGTACAGTCATCGATGTCCAATGATCCACCTTGATACACAAGGATCTCTCCCTGAAGGTATAGGACCTTACCCTTTACCTGCACTTGCATTCCATTGGTAATTTCCCAGTCATCTTCCAGTGACCATGTGTTGTCAGTGTGCTGATTGTCATTCCCCATCTCATCATCATGTGGAGTTCCATCCCAATCCGCAGTGGCGAACCACATCAGATTGATGGAGACAAGTATCAAGGTCACAAGCATTGCGATAGTGCTCTTTCGGATCATTTATACACCTCTATCAGAGTGATAATGCCAAATGTTGTCGGGGGGTTCGATACCCCTACCTCACGTGTCTGCTTGCTACGTCCTTAGGCTATAATATCTTTGCTACTTAGTATTTAGACTAGTAAATTTTTATGTAGACAAGATTATCATCCACTACGCCCATCTGGCCCTGTAGGACGTGTCAAGATGAAGATCAAGGTCGATGGCCAGACCGTAGAGAGAAGGGCTGTTTGGTGGGAGGACGGCAAGGTCTGGATGATCGACCAGCGTCAGTTACCATTCAGGTATTCCGAGGTCAGCTTCTCCACTCCAGCTGAAGTTGGCCAGGCCATCAAGGACATGGTCGTCCGCGGTGCTCCATCTATCGGAGTGGCCGCCGCTTATGGTGTTGCTCTGGACCTTGTTTGCTGTGAGCAGCTGTTCACAGAGAACGAGATGGGAGCTTTCCTCGAGGAAACCTTCCAGGCGTTGAACACCAGGCCTACTGCCAAAGATCTGACCACCGCTCTGGACATTGTTGGAAGCACTATCCAGAAGGTCTTCAGGGACGAAGGGATGGAGCGTGCGCGGGAGGTGGCGCTGGAGGCTGCTCGATGGTTCGATAACGAGACCGTTAGATCGTGCGAGCTCATCGGTGAACATGGAGCGGAGTTGATCTCAGATGGGGCCAAGGTCCTGACCCACTGCAACGCTGGAGCACTGGCTGCCCAGGACTACGGAACCGCTCTGGCCCCTATTCGTAAGGCTCACGAGCAAGGCAAAGGGTTGTTCGTCTACGTGGATGAGACCCGTCCCCGCAACCAGGGCGCTCGACTTACAGCTTGGGAGCTCTCCAATGAGGACATCGACCACCGCATCATCGCCGACAACGCTGCTGGGTTCTACATGAGCAAAGGTGAGGTCGACCTTGTCATCGTCGGAGCCGATAGGGTCGTGGCCAATGGCGATGTGGCCAACAAGATCGGGACCTACGAGAAGGCTGTGGTAGCCAAGGAGAACGGTATCCCGTTCTATGTGGCCATACCCTGGTCCACTTTCGACCCAGGAATAGCATCTGGGGAAGACATACCCATCGAGGAGCGCGACGATGAGGAGGTCCTTACGACCTTCGTCGAGCTCGATGGAAAGGTCCAGAGGCTTCGCTGTTCAGATCCTTCCTCACAGGGTCTAAACCCTGCTTTTGACGTAACCCCAGCTAGGTTCGTTACAGGTTATATCACACCAGAGGGTGTGCTGACGGCCGAGGACCTGGCCAAGAGACTATCTTAGATCCATCAGGTACCTTGCGATGACCATCCTCTGGACCTCGTTGGTCCCCTCGCCTATCTCCATGAGCTTCATGTCACGGAGGAACCTCTCAACAGGATATTCCTTGGTATAACCGTAGCCTCCATGGACCTGGATGGCGTTGAGACAGACCTGGATCCCCCTTGTTGCCGCGAACAGCTTGGCCATGGCGGCTTCCTTGCCGAACGCCTTGTCATTGTCCTCGAGCCAGGCTGCCTTGTGGACCAAAAGTCTTGCCGCCTCTATCTCGGTGGCCATGTCCGCGATCATCCACTGGATGGCCTGGAACGACCCGATAGGCTTACCGAACTGGACCCTCTGTTCTGCATACACCAGACACTCGTCCAGAGCAGCCTGTGCGATGCCTACGGCAAGAGCGCCGATGGCTGCCCTTCCCCCCTCCAGGGTCTTCATGGCACCGATGAAACCCATGCCACGCTCTCCCAGGAGGTTCTCCTTTGGTATCCTGCAGTCCTCGTAGAAGATCTCAGTAGTTGTTGAACCGCGAAGACCGAGCTTGTCCTCCTTCTTACCAATGGTGACACCGGGTGTGTCCTTCTCGACGATGAAGGCGCTGATGCCCTTGGGGCCCTTGCCCTCGTCTGTCCTGGCCATCACGGTCGTGACACCAGCGACGTCCGCGGAAGTGATGAAGATCTTTGAGCCGTTGAGGACCCACTCGTCACCCTCGAGAACGGCTGTGGTCTTTGTAGCACCAGCATCGGAGCCTGCACTGGGTTCTGTGAGGGCCCAAGCGCCGATGACCTTACCTGCGGCCATGTCGGGGATGTACTTCTTCCTCTGCTCCTCAGTGCCCTGGGCATACAGGTGACCGATACCTAGGGAGTTGTGGGCCTCCATGGTCAGACCTGTGGAGCCACAGGCTCGACCTACTTCCTCGAGCGCGAGCATGTAGCTGATCCTGTCCACACCGGACCCACCATACTCAGTGGGAACGGTCATGCCCATAAGGCCCATGCCAGAAAGCTTCTCGATGATGTCCCAGGGGAACTCCCCCTCCTCATCGATGGCCTTGGCCCTTGGCTTTATCTCTTTGTCAGCGAACTCCTTTACGGTGTCCTTGATCATCTTTTGCTCGTCTGTCAACTCGAAGTTCATGGATGGTCCTCCACGGTCGAGGCCGTCGATGGCCAGAGGGGGTTTATAAATACATCGGTAAGTGACGGTCGAGGGATTCGACGATTGCTTGATTCGTTTGGTTAAAAGGAGGTACTGGTGGTTTTTGGGTGAGGAGTTGCTGGGCGCTGCAGGTTTGAGCAAGTGAAAAGCTGCAGCGCCCAAAGAGATTCCCGCCCACGGAACCGGCCCTCTACGCTCGCGCCTCAGCCCCGCTCGCTTATATCTGTTGTAACTTGGGCCGGCAAGGTTTTGTGGGGTGCGAGTCGTAAATCATTCTTCTCTTGGGTCGACCGATTTCACTTCTTTGATCATTGGAAAGACATGATCTGTCGATAGTATCTGCTCTTTGTTGACTATGGCAGTGGCAATATGCAAAGCATCGAATGTACCCAAGAAATCATACTTCTTCATCAACGAGTTCGATCTGGATATGACCTTATCATCAAGAGGCAGTAATCCTACCTTGTTCTTTTTCAACACCTTCTCGACACCAAGAGCTTCGTCTTTTGTTCCTTCGCGCAACAGAACTAGTCTGCATTCGATTACAGTAAGAGAGGATGTGCAAAGTGATTTCTCTTTTTTTAATTCGAGCAACTACAGTATCCTTGAGCCAATCACTATCCTTGACAAGAGCAAGAACACAATCAGTATCAGGATACATTACGATCACGCTTCAGACGGGATTTAATTTCCTCATATCCATATTCGTCCGCCCTGGCATGAACTCTATCCTGGAATAGGACTACTAAATGAGCACCATATCGGAGAGCTTCGGATCTCGAGCCAAAGATGTGCATTTCTACGAGGTGATCTAGTTCCTCAACTAGCCCAGAGGGCAGTGATACGGACATAGATACCCGTTCCTTTACTTGAGCCATGTGTATACATATGTATAAACAAATATAAAGATATGGGACACTCTCTGCACCCGCCCTCCCCTTGAAACCTTAACGTTCCCCTTTCGGAACCAACCTCAAGTGAAACGTAAGGTTTCCGGCCTGGCAGCCCCGGTCCGGACTCTCTCAGGTCCAGGTTAAGTCTGGAGCGCCAAAGCAAGGTTTTCACCCACTGCATAGCAGAGGTGAAAACCATGTCATCATACTACAGATTTGGACGCGAACAATTCGAGAACGAGCATGATCCCCTTGAGATGAGGCGAAAGGCCATCCTATTCAATTGGGACGAGATCGGTATGCTACGCAAGCATTCCTCGGAAAAGCTGAAGCACTACCTAGCCAAGGCTATCGTGATGTACGAACTCACAAAGATGAAGCATCGAGTTGTATCAGAACCGGAGATGGCTGGGGTAGCAAAGCCAGACATCTTTGACTTTGATACTAATACGATCTATGAGCTCGAGAATGAGCCAACGATGAGCGTTAGTCAGAGGCGGAAGGCGAAGTACGACAGCATGGGGGTAGATGTGGTGATCGTTCCTATCGGCAAGGCTTCCGATGATATCGGGGAGCTCAGGGAGCATATCATAGCTTATCTGCGGCCGGATTAGGCCATTTCCATCACATATATCTTAATAGCAGAGATATGGCAATGGATAACATCGCAATATATAGGGATAATATCGAGAAGGAATATGCAGCTTTACGATCAATGTTAGATCCAAGTTCTCTCCATTGATCTTGGAGCTTGTTAATTGCTATCATTCCTCTAGCAAAGGACCAGCTTTGCAACATTCCTGTCATGATAACTGGAGACTCGACAGGATCGATAGTCAAATCATAACAGCGAGTAAGTGCCTCTTGATATTCTTTTTCTAATTCTTTCTTTAATCCCCGAATCTCAACTATTGACAAGATGGGAATGATAGGAATTAACACATTTATCTCATCGACTCGTTTGTTTAAATCTGAGAGCTTCTTATAAATAGGCCTAATTTCATAATTTAAATTTAAAGTAGGAATTATAGCTTTTCCATCATTAACTAAGTGAACTTCAGGTACCATGGTGGATAGATTATTAGAAAGATATAAAACACTATCCGATAGACTGATCCCCGTTTGGCTCTCGCTAGGATTCACTTGCCTTTTCCCGGGACGCAGGACCACCCCTCCTGCTGATAAAGCCTCAAATCTCTACGCTCGCCGGCCATTCCCGCTAGTTCCGTACACCCGCGCATCCGCTTCCCCTCCACCTCTTTTGGCGTCGAAGAGGGGGAGAAACACGGGGGATTCGATCAGTCTCGATGATCATGCCTCTCGAGTCTTTCCAATCGCATCCTGAACATCATCTTGAGTAATATCAAGCTTCTTAGCACGTTTTCTAATATCTTTAGTCGTTTGCTCGAAATCCTCTTTCAAGGATGATCGCTCTGAATCCACAAACTTAGTTCTCAATCCATTTAGCTCTACAACGATCCTCTTCCAATTATCTCTGTGGTCTTGATGCAACGGCTTGATCAGTAGTCCTAATTCTTCTTTGTTTGAAGTTTCAGGAATGTTCTTTATGATCTGGAGGTTCTCGCGATATCTGGCATATTGGCCTAACATGAATCCGGTCTTCTCTGTAATCTGTGCTTCAAATCCAACGATCGAGTACCCAAACTCTGTTTCTAGCAGATCAATGTCGATCACATCTCTGAACTTGAACTTCCGTCTCGTGATCGCAGCTCTACATTTCTCTATGTAGATCTCTTCAGGAGAATAACACTCCAATTCGACGTACTGCTTATAATCCGACCACATGCTCCCGAACAGAAACGATAGTTCTGACGATGTCATACTCGTGATGAGACTTTTCAGCGTCAACGTTCTAGTTGGATAGAGAATTCTCTCGATGAAGTTGATCTCGATCTTGATGAAAGTGTCGATATCAAGGACATCAGAATGGTATCCAAGTTTGAAGTACACCATTCTTCCTCCACTGCTAATGTGGACATCCTCTGCATCTGCCTTATTTCCGGAAAATGAAAATCCTAGATCGTCTGCTATCTCTTTTATTGCTGGTATGACACGATCGATATGGTCCAAACAAGTACGTTTCAGCTGTGTTACTGGAATCTTCTCTGAATCACCGACCGATCTCCATGTGAAATCCAGATCTTCGGAGAACCTATAATAATCCAAGTATCCCCGCATCAAGCATGTTCCACCTTTGAACAGGAGTTTTTCGGACAGAAACTCATTTGATGCGATGCTGCACAGCAATCGATGGAGATGATAATCTTTCTCCACGATATCTGGATGATCTATTTCAAGCTCGGAACTGATCCGCTTAAAGAAGTCCTTCATACCGCTTCCACACCACCTTTTTGATATTCATGGGATAATTTGTCAAATAATCCTCTATCTTGCTTCTATCTAGTTGGGAAACATACTCATCATAAGTTGAGAAGGATCCATCAGGTCTGTCGTTGTTCAGCCCATGATACACAAGGTCAATGAGGGTTCTTTCTGGATCGGAATATTTCAGCTTCTTTTGTCTAACGATCCCAAACGAGAAGAGAGCCTTGCTCCATTGAATGAATTGAAAATCGGAGTCTATGATCCTCACGATCTTCGTTGTCCTGTATGAATCCGTGATCACATAGTTTAATGTATAGTATTCGTGTGTCATCTGGTTCATTTTCAAGGCAGTTTCCAATCCAAAGAACCAGTTGGTGATCCCTTTACACTCTAGTCCTCTGCCAACAAGCTCGAACGTTGAGATGTCATTTACATCTCTAGCTCGCTCATCGAGTGATCGAACATAGTATAACCCATTGAACACTCGTTTGATGTATCCGTGATCGGATAGGTACTTGCTAACGACTCGGTAGTTCTTCCCAGCTCGTTGTGCAAGTGCTTGTAGTTGTTCACGAGTAACGAATTGTTGCTTCTTTAGATGGAGTTGTTCCCAAATCAGTTTAATAGGGATGTCTGTCATAATGACGCACTTTCTGGGAAATTATGACATTCAAGATATATATGTGTATGTGTGGAATGATGC
>JANQNL010000104.1 GCA_028279585.1 Thermoplasmatota archaeon | reverse complement strand
GTTCATAGACGGTCAACGTTACGAACTAGGTCAAGGCTGGTCAGTGACACCGTGTTGTCTGGATACCGACACTCCGGACTTCGACCTCAACGATACAGGCGGGTTCGAGCTAGAGGGCGGGACTTCGCTGTTCCTCAATGTGAGTGTTAGTTACAACGGAACGGACATCCCGGACAAGGACCTCCTGGTCACTATCCGCGTCGAGGCTGACAGCAGGAAGGTGGACGATATGGAGACATCCATGGTCTTGGACGTCGGCCGCTTCGGAATGCAGCTTGACACAACATCGAAGGCTGTGGCATATGGACAGACCGCGACCTACGAGGTAACTGTGACGAACCTTGCGGACACCGAGGTCAACGTTACCTTCTCCTCCGAGATCATTGAGACCACAGGATATTCCCGAGGTTGGGGAACCAACGTGAACACCCACCAGGCCCTTATGGCCCCTGGCGAGTCCCGAACCGTTACAGTTCATATCCATGCTCCGATAACGATGATATCTGGAGACTCGGCTTCGGCCCGGCTTACAGCGAGCATGCATAACGGGACCGTGGACGAGACGTTAATTCTGCATGCGTACGCGGCCTGATAGCATGAGGATTTTATACTAGAAATCCGATTTCTGTAATGGTGTAGAAATGGTCGATGACAACATCGAGGACCTGAAGAAGCTTTCCGAGGAGTTCAACAGAAGGCTCGAGGAAGCTCGTGAGGATGGCATACTTTCGAAAGAAGAGAACGATGACCTGCTTGTAAAGATCAAGCAGATCGAGATGATGGCTATGAACGATTATATCCTCACGGCGAAGGAGAAGGAGATAATCCGTGAGGTTCAGGCTAAGTTGATGACGGGAACGAAGGACCTCAAAAAGGAATTCTAATATTTTGGACATCGTCGGGTAAAGATCACCCTGACCTGCCTACATGCAAGTGTTTTGGTCAGGGTGACCTCTCTTCCTATGTCCAAAATATTAGGGTCCTTGAGGTCCTTCGTTCCCTTTCGGAGGCCTTGCTCAATGACCATCGCCACCGGTTGATGGGCTAAGGGCTGAGAGGTCCGGAAGATCGGTTAGATCGAGAATAGTTTATCTGACGGACCTCCGCTCTCGCGCCAAGTAGAAGAAGGGTCATTTTTCGAGCGTTCGCTATCCATGGAATTCGATATGCTCGAAAAATGATTCTTAGGTGTATTGTCCCGAGAGCTCCGGTCTTCAGAAGAACTCGTCGAGCCTACACTTCCGAACCTTGTCATTGTCGAAGATCGAATTGATCGACCGCTCCATCAACAACACCCTCTGGTAGATGTAGTGGTCTATCCCATACTTCACACTCACATCCTTGGAAAGGTTCAGGTACTTCTTCACAGCACCCTCGGACACGGTCATGGTCAGCTTGTTCCCGCACACACCATTACCATTCACGCTCTTACCGCGAGTATTGGTGCAGTATCCCCGCAGCGGCATCCGCCGATACTTCGCCCCGCACTTGACACACCGGACCTCTTGCCTCGAGAACGACCGGAGGTTGCCGATCATGTCTGGTAGGAAGTGGTTGGCAATGACTCTGGTGGCCACGTCGGACTCGTCCACGGCCTCGAGCTTTCTGGCAAGCTCCAGCTGGGCATTGAGCTTGTCCTCCATTGAGCCCAGCACCTTGTAGGCGGAGATGTGGGGACCCTCTGCAATGTCGTTCGTGTCGTGGGTGAACCCAAAGCCCTCATACTGGGCCGGTGTGCCTATTCGGCCTGCTACCAGGTCCATGTACTCCTCGGCATTCTTGGGGTTGGTGAAGCAGAGGCCGTCATTGTAGAACCGGAGGGGGTAGTCCCACCGGCAGTCGACGTTCTGAGCCTCCTTGTCGATCTCGTTTGGATCCAATCGGACTGTAAGGACCAGAGGGGCATCCATGAGGCCGCCTCGCTTGTCCGGAATGAAGTGGCGGGAGAAGTTGAGGAGACCGTCCATCAGGAGCATTACCGCATCCTCATCACCATCACAGTTCGAGGCAAGGACCATCTCGTTGGTAATGAAAGAATGGGCCCCTTCTACTTCGAGGTCATAGATGTACATGTCAGTGGAGTGAACTGGCTCGATGCTGGTTATCCGCTCCAAGGGATGATCCTTGAACCTCTTGTATCGCGGGGCACGTTCCTTCTGAGCAGACCGGGTCAGCTCATCCAGCTTGCGACTGGAAGAGATTCCCACCTGATCGAGAAGGATGCGGGCGTTTGTGGACCGTACCACAAGGTTGTGGCCAATGAAAGTTGGAACCTCCTGGCCTTTCTTCGCGTAGAATTCCCTGACCTTTCCTCCACCCTTTCGTTCGTCGGTCTTGTAGGTCGAGTATATACCGAACCTGCGAAGCTGGAGGTCGACCTCATTTAGGAGGTTCCGGCTCTTGGAGGTCAGCTTGACCGTAAGCCTGCCCTTTTCGACGCTTCCATCTCCAGCGATATAGGCGCTTAGAATGTGCTTCATCTTGTCCAATGGCAAGGACCTCATGCGACGGGGGATGTGTTTATCGCCTGCTCTACAACCTGCATCCAGTATCCTGTCGAAAAGGAGATGCACTATCCTGGAGGAAACCGTGATGACACCATCCTTCGGTCTCACATCAACTCCAAGAGAACTCTCGATGCAGAGCTTCATGTCCTCGAGGATATCCTCCTCGGAGCTGAACATGGAGACCTGGTAGAACGAGCCTGTCTCATGACGACAATAGCCTTCGGCCAGGTAGTAGCCGACCATCCTGCAGAACAGATCGTCGACCGGGACCATCCTTGGGATGTGGACAGTGTCCCTCTTTGTAGATAGCTTGATATCGTGGTGTATGCAAGATATGTCCTTACCATCAAGGATGAGGACCTGGACAAGAATCGCCAACGGGATCGAGTCCCTGTAAACAAAGTTTGAGAGAGTCTTTTTATTCATCCCAAGTCGTTGGGAGACCGCGGGGTAACCCCCATGCTCCATTAGGATCTGGTAGAAGATGTCCTTGACCCCATGGACCATGATATCAGGAACTTTCAGCTTCCCAAGTTCCATCAGGAGGTCGATCTGGTCCACATCGTTCTCATCGATATCGATTGTGTTGGGGCTGAGGATGTGGTCACCGACCTTGACCTCCACAGCCCTCTTCTTTACAATGGAGCTTCCGTCGTGCGAGACCAGCATCGGATGGTACGGGGAAACCTTCACAACACGTCCAGCTTGTGTCTTGAACTGAAGTAAAGTGCTGGGAGAGGGTATCTTCATCACAGACTCAACCTTGCTTGGAAGCATCTGGCCAGTTTCACGGTCAATAGAAAGGACTGTGCAGTCATCCATCTTCTTCTCAATAGTTCCCAATGCATCAGAGACCTTTGCCATGCCTTCACATTCTTCGAACAAGTTGTCCAACCGTTCCATGCTTCCATCCTGAAGAAGGACCCGGGTCTCTCTGGGTAAACAGTTCCTTCGCTTCGCTGCGTGGAAGAACGGATGTCCATACCCAACAGCTGCGTTCGTGTACCCGATCATCCGGCACAGGACGCCGCCCGAAGTGTGGGGGGCCAGACCGATCGTCAAGGCACCGACAAGGTCTGAACGGTTGTGTGCATTGTAATGCTTGGGAAGGTCGTAGTATTTGACCAGCAGGTCGTCGATGAACTTGGCGATGTTGACCATGTAGTCGCCGCAGCTTTTCGATACAACGATGTCCTGTGGCTTGAGCTCCAGGATCTGGTCGTCCCGGGTGAGCGGTTCACCGAACACGTCGGTGTCATAACCCATTTCGATGAGCTTGTCCACCGATGTGCCTATCTCTGCGGACCTGAAGTGAGTGAGCGTGATATCGGTCATGTCGAACCTTGCAGTTCCGTCCTTGAAGACGTTCACGTTGTGGTAGGCACGCAGAATGCCCTTCTCCAAAGGCTCTGCTATCTTGTTCTTCGACATGAGCCCTTTGACGGCCTTGACGTTCGGGTTGGTACCCAGTGCAAGCTTCTCCTTGGCCTCAGCGATGACGTCACGGATCGGCATGGTCCAGGTACCCATCTCGGACTTCTCCTCTTTGTGCAATGCAGGGTCGGAGTGGAAGGGTTCTGTCCTGGAGCCGCAGTGCCGGCATTTCATCATGAATACCATGGAACCGCACCGGGTGCACTTGCGCTTCCCAAGCTCCACCGGGATCTTACCATACTCGGCAGCCTTGTTGAGAAGCCGTGAGTCTCCGCCATAGTCTGCTATCGGGAACAGGGAATGGACCGGTGGGCGCATGGTCCGCTTGTCGGCCTTCTCCGGCCTGCCCATCCTGGCCCCAACTCTGACCGAAGCTCGGGGGAGGACCACGATGCCTGCCATGTGGCTGACCCATCGCATCACGTCGAAGCACTCCTTCCTGTCGGCAGGGGTGTCACCGGCGCACTCTGGGACATCGATGCCTTCAGGGTCCACGACCGCGTTCAACGAGTTGTCCAGACCAAGGCATCGGACGAGGGTGAAAGCATACCGGGTGATGATCATCTCCTTCTTCCTCACCTTCATGGTGACCCCAAGGGCTGCGAGGGTGTTGTGGATGTATTCGTCGAATGGAAGAACGAGCTTCTCATCATACTCGGCCTCGATAGGGACTCTGGTCATGGCGTTGGTAAGTGGATAGGAAAGGACCTTGGGAAGGTCTAGCTTCATTGACACAAGGCTCTTGACGTGAGCGCCCTGGTTCACCTCGTAGTTCCCGTTCTTCATGATGTACTCACGAAGTGCCAGTAGCCTCTGTGTGGTCAGGTCGTGGAAGAAGAGGTTGTAATCTGGACAGAACGGAACCTTATACTTCTGCGACAGCTCCAAGGCATGAGCGGGTGAGGGGAATGCATCCTCAAGGTTCAGTTGAAGTATCGCATCCGCACCCTCGGAACCATTCACCGCCTTTGCCAATAGCCTCCACCACCAGTCCTTTGAGAACGAGCTTGGTATCAGAAGGTGGTTGTTCTCTGCGAACTCACCGTAAGGTATGAGGATCTCTCCCATGTCTAAGATGCGCGCCACCACTGGTCTGATCTCCTTGGCGATCTCCTTGTTGTGGACCTGGATGATGTCGCCGTTGCGAAGCTGCACGATAGGGCCGTCGATGGAGTCGGCGGGTGTTATGGCTCCGGCCTTTCCCGGCCTTTCGATCTTTATCTGGGTCCCGATGGCCATGAAGTCATCAGCGACTACCATGGCGGCAGGATGAACGGCTGTGGCTGCAAGGCCCGTTGTCCTGCCACGGCCATACCTCAGCCTGAAGCCTCCGGCCCGGGAAGGGTGGCCAAAGACGGGCCTGCCCGCGATGAGGTCCTTGATGAACTTGGTCTTGGGTTCCACCGAGTTCGGCGGGGCCTCGTTATATGTATAGTCGGAGTCAAGGATGGTGCACTCCTTGGTCTCCTCTTGTTCCTCTTCCTCATCCCCTCCGTCGGACTTGCCCTTGTTGAGAAAGATGTCGATGAACTCCCATCCCTCGATCTCGAGCTTATCCACGTGCTTTTTGATCTTGGCGGCCTTCTGGCACAGACCCTCTGCGATGACCAGGCACATACCACCCCTGACCTGATTGGTGGGAACACGTGGAAGGTCCCTGCCGCCTGCCACCTCGTCCTTTTCTGTTCCTTCACCATTGACGCAGATGGGGCATGCCTTGATGATGAGGTCGATCTCGTCGTTGGAGGGTTTGTACTGAAGGTTCCTGTAGAGACCGAACTCCTCCTTGTACCGCTCCACCTCCTGGGGGGAAGGTTCGTACTTCGCAAGGCCCAGGGCTCGACGGACGACGTCTGCTATAAGGACAGAGATGGCCTGACCTGTTCCGCCGGCTGACCGGATGGGGCCTGCGAAGTAGACGTCCGCATACTGTCCCCCACCGATGTTGTCTCGGACCTTCACCTCGGCTATACCTTCC
>JANQNL010000094.1 GCA_028279585.1 Thermoplasmatota archaeon | reverse complement strand
TGCAAGAAAGAAGCCTGGCTCTAGCTGAACGCTATTCCTCCTCCGCCAAATGCTTTTAGACCCCCTGTAATTTGCCAGCTCCTGTTCGGGGGAGCTTCACTGCTGCAAGCCCCCGAGCGTATGGGGTTCAAACTATGGCTGCACGTAGTAAAAAGGCGAAGAAGGAGATAGTGTTAGAGACCGTAAAGAAGCAAAAGATAGGCTTCATCGACCTGCAGTTCACAGATCTTCAGGGTCTTGTGAAGAAGGTCTCGGTCCCTGCCTCCAAGCTGGAGGATGCACTTGAGGATGGTGTCATCTTCGACGGTTCTTCCGTCGATGGCTATGCCACCATAAACGAAAGCGACTTCAGGGCCGTCCCTGACCCGGATACCTTCTTGGTATATCCCTGGACCCAGGGAGATATGAAGACAGCAAGCTTCATCTGCAATATCGTAGACCCAGAGCAGGGGAAGCAGTTCGAAGGCGATCCTCGCTACAGGCTTCAGCAGCAGTTACAGAAGGCCTATGACCAGGGATACGATTTCATGGCAGGACCCGAGTTCGAGTTCTTCCTTTTCCATCTTAACGATCAGGGTAACCCCACCCTGAACGTTTGTGACCAGTGGGGATATTTCGACCAGGTCCCACACGACCGGTCCGAACTGGTCAGGAGACAGTGCACCGTGTACCTGAACCAGATGGGCTTCGATGTGGAGGCCGAGCACCACGAGGTCGCTGCAGGTCAGCAGGAGATCGATCTCAAGTACAATAACGCGATGATCATCGCTGACAGGATAGCACAGATCAAGTTCACCATCAAGACCGTAGCCCGTATGCGTGGTATGCACGCAAGCTTCATGCCGAAGCCGCTGCGGGACGTCAACGGTAGCGGAATGCACGTCCACCAGTCCCTGACAGGCAAGAACAAGAAGAACGGGACCAAGAACATCTTCTACGACCCCAACTCCGACGATGGGCTATCGGATAAGGCCATGTATTACATGGGTGGATTGTTGACGCATGCCAAGGAGACCACGGCTGTTTACAACTCGTATGTGAACTCTTACAAACGTCTGTCCCCTGGCTTTGAGGCCCCGGTCTACGTGGCCTGGGCTAACAAGAACAGGTCAGCACTCGTTCGTGTTCCTTCCGGTCGAGGAAAGGCTACCAGGTTGGAGCTTCGTAACCCGGACCCAGCTGGCAACCCATACATGATGTTCGCTCTGATGCTAGCCTCTGGAATGGATGGGATGAAGAAGAAGATCATACCGGCCGACCCTATAGAGACGGACCTGTTCAAGATGACACATGCCGAGCGTAAGAAGAAGGGCATCGATAGTCTGCCTGGCAACCTCGGTCATTCTCTTGAGCTGTTCAGGGAATCCAAGTTCATCAAGCAGGTCCTGGGCGACCACATCTGTCATCACTTCATGGTGAAGAAGAAGAGAGAGTGGGATAAGTACAGGATGCAAGTAACTCAATGGGAGATCGATAATTTCCTGGCACGTCTCTGAACCAAGCTTGCCACGTTATCTGACGAAAACCGTTCAGCACATCACCTAGCGTTAGCAGGCGATGTGCTGAACGGCCTTTTTCTTCCATGTGGACTGCTTGGTTGTGCCAGGAAATTATCTCAAGCTCCCATTGAGTTACTTCTAGGCCCTAGCCCATCTACCGGTAGCGTATGCAAGCAAGCTAAATTGTCCAGTAACTTTTCTTCGTCAATACTAAGGTATCGAAAAGTCCTGGCCACAGCTTCGTCTTATCGTTATTAGGATACACGACGAGCGTGGTTGGGAGAAAGAGTGAGAAATCGCATGATTCCTTTCTCCCAACTCCAACATATTTATCTATCCCCCAACATTTCCCCTCACCAGTGATACCCATGGATATCCAGCTGAGTTCCGTTCCCATCGAAAAGCCCGAAGAGATAAACTTCATCCTGGGCCAGTCCCACTTCATCAAGACCGTAGAGGACATCTACGAGGCCATGGTCAACTCCGTCCCCGGAGCCAAGTTCGGCGTGGCCTTTTGCGAGGCCTCCGCAGATACTGCCATCCGCGTGGACGGCACCGACGAGGAGATGATCGAGCTTGCACGCACGAACGCTCTAAATCTCTCCTGTGGCCACGTCTTCATCGTCTTTATGAAGGACTCCTTCCCGATAAACTACCTCAGGGCCATCAAGCAGGTCCCAGAGGTCTGCTCCATATTCTGCGCTACAGCGAACCCGACCGATGTGATAGTTGCCGAGAACCAGCGCGGCCGCGGCATCATGGGCGTCATCGACGGCAACAAGTCCGCAGGCATCGAAAGCGATGAGCAGAAGGAATGGCGCCACGGATTCCTCCGGACCATAGGCTACAAGAAGTGAAGGGAGGCCACATGGACCTCCAGACCCTGAACAGACCCAAGTACCGCGCATGGGTGCTTGGTGGAGTTGCAGCTGTAGTAGGCATCGCAGGCATAGCCTTCGCGCTACTGGGTGGCGGCAGCACAGTGTTCCTGGTCGGGGGTGTAGGGCTAGTCCTCATTGGAGTGTTCACCATAGCCATGGTATCAGAGGACACGACACCGACCTCTGTGAACAAGGCACAGGGCAAGGCGTCCATCTCCACTTTCCTAAACCTTATCGCAAGCCTCAAACTGGAGGGGAGGCCAGTCTACCTTCCGGCTACCGAGAACGAACCGCATGTTGTCAAGGAGCGGATGTTCATCCCGCTCAAGGACGGAGGCCGCAAACCGCTTCCGCCTGTGGATGATGAGGAAGTTTTCCATACTGGGACGGACGGCACAGAGATCGGAGCGGCCTTCGACCCACCTGGAAGAGAGCTCCTGGACCTTCTGGAGAAGGATGTGGGAACGGACACATCTAACGTGGACCCGCACCAGCTGGAGGAGGCTCTTCGAGCAACGGTCTCGAACTACGAGCTGCTCCAGGACGTGAACATCCGGATGGACTCCAAGGGGAACAAGACCACATCAAGGATAATCATGAAGGTTGGGGATGTCGAGGACCTTGTGGAAGGAGAGGACGCGTTCAGGTTCACTGTCTTTCCCCCAGCAAGCCTTGTGATCACCGCCTTGGTCAGGTCCACGGGCAAGCCATTCGAGGTCAGGTCCTTCAAGTGGTCGAAGTCCAAGGGAGAACTGATCTATGAGCTCGTCGAGATGTCATCAAAGAGGCTGCCTGGCTCGTTCCAGCTTAACGAGGAAGAGCTGGACAGGATGAGCTCGAAGAACGGTGGAGCCAAAGGACGCTCACGGCCATCGAAGAAGATGGGGGGTGGTTGATCTGCTCCACTCTGAAAAGATGGTTCTCATCGTTGCTGGCTGGATCTTCTTCTGTGTGATCGTTGGGCTGGTGTTCTTCGAGAACATCGCCTTGGAAGTGATGTTCATCTTATCGCTCATCGGGGTGCTTGTCATCCGTGAGCTCAACGACAGGTTGACCTCTGTGGACCTCAAGCAGAGGTTCGACATCTTCATCTACCTCGGGACCGCGGTGTTCATCTTCATCGTAGTGGCGAAGGTCTTGCGCATCCTGGGTGTGCTTGGTTAGAGGTCCTTGGCGACCTGGATATAGGCATCGCGGAATGGAACCCCAGCTTGAACGAGCTCGTATACTTTCTGCGTCGCAAGCATCTCAGGGCTGATAGCATCCTCACAAGCCACGACATTGATCTCCATTCCATCGATGACCTTCTCCATCAGAAGAACTGAATCCATCGTGACCTCGAACGAGCTCATGATGGGACCTTTGGTCAGTTGGAGGTCCCGATGATAGCCGAACATCAGGTTCGAGCATAGCCCCTGAAGCTTCATCTGCTCACCGACCACGATGTGATAGTTCGCGCGGATGAGCTCCAGGACATCGGGATTCTTCTTCTGTGGCATGATGGAACTTCCCGTGCAGAGGCTGGGGGGAAGTGTTACCAGACCGAACTCTGACATATTGAACAGGATGAGGTCCGAGGCCAGCCTGTTCAGGTCGAGCATTACCTGGGAGAGCGCGTGTAGTATCATTGACTCGTACTTTCCACGGGAGTGTTGTGCCTGGAGAGGGTTCTCCATGTAGCTTGAGAAGTCAAGCTCTTTCGAAGTCATCGAACGGTCCACCTCGAGCACGGGGACACCGAACCCGGCGGCACTTCCAAGGGGAGAGGTGTCTATGATCCCCCCAATGACATCCAACAGTCTCAGGTCGTCCGAGAGGGAACAGGCATACATCTCGAGCCATGCTCCAGCCGTCGTGGGCATAGCCTTTTGCATGTGGGTGTAACCTGGCAAGGGTGTCGACTGGTGGGTCTGGCTCGATCCCTTCAATGTTGCCGCCAGGTCTTGGGCCATTCCCTTGACCTGCTCAATCATATCCTTCTCATACAGCCGTAGAGCGGTCAGGACTTGGTCGTTACGAGAGCGTCCTGTATGCAGCTTCTTCCCGACCTGACCATAGTGCTTAGTGAGATACTCCTCGATAGCAGTATGGCAGTCCTCCTGCTCCATTTTGATCGGGAACATATCCTTCTCGACCAGGTCTGATATCTCATTGAGGCCTTGCTGCAGCTGCTCCAACTCCTCGCCGGTCAGGTGTCCCATGGTATGTAGCATGCGGGCATGAGCTAGGGATGCCTTGCAGTCATAAGGGAGCAACTTCAGGTCAAGGACGTGGTCGTTGCCCACGGTGTACTTGAGCATGATGTTGTCCAATGGGTCCCCTTTGTCCCAGAGGGTCATACCAGCCCCACCTCCCGCTCCAGACCGAACATGAGGTTCATGTTCTCCACCGCCTGGGTGGCTGCTCCTTTGAGGAGGTTGTCGATGACGCTGATGATCACGATGCCGTTTATCCCAAAGCTTTCGAACCCTCCGATATGACAGAATGGTGTGCCCACAACGTCCTTGGTCGATGGAACATTGGAGCAGACCTTGGTCATGGTGCCCATATAGTGGTCCTCGTAGAGCTTCTGCAGCTCGCCAGGGTCGACCTTGTGGTCCAGGAAGACATGCGCCGTGCACATTATCCCGCTGAACACATCGGCTACATGTGGTGTGAACGCGACCTCCTTGCCAGTTACCATCTCGATCTCTTTTCTATGGAAGTGCTGGGTCAGCTTGTAGGCTGTGATGTTCCCTGCATGGTCATGGGTCCCGTTGCGGCCCCCTCCAGAGTATCCACTGATACAATCGAACACGACCCCATCTATGTATTCCCGGACGGGGAGGACTGCGAGGTTACACGCTGTCGCATAGCAGCCAGGGTTTGCAACCAACTCCGACGAAGCTATAGTAGAGGGGTCCAGTTCTGGAAGCCCATAGGTGTGGGACAGCCGGTGGTCCGAGGTCATGTCGATGACCTTGGTATCGAGGTCCTCGACCATCTCTGCTGCATGCCCGTGGGGGACAGCCAGGAATACTATGTCCATCTCTGAAAGGAGCGAGAGGTCCATCTCTGTAAGCTCCAGGTCTGAAGCGATGCCAGGATAGACCTCATGGACCTTCTTTCCTGCAAGTGAACTGGAGACCCCAGCGCCGATCTGGACCTCTGGGTGGTCATTAAGAAACCATAACAGGTTCTCACCGACATACCCGGAGCATCCAACGATGCCTGCATGGATCATTCCATCACCTCTGATATCGCCGTTGTGAGAACCTCCACAGCATGGTCCATCTCATCCGTGGATATCGTGAGAGGGGGAAGCATGCGGACAATGTCTGGTCTGGGAGCGTTGACAAGCATCCCATGGTCCGCTGCGGACTTGACGACCTGCTTCGCATCGATCTGGACCTGGATGCCGACCATCAGGCCCTGGCCACGGACCTGAGCTACACCTGGAACCTCCTCAAGCTGCTTCTTCAGATACTGTCCATTCACATTCACATCTGGTAGGACATCCTCTATACAGCTCATGGTAGCCATAGCGCCTGCACAGCACAAGGGGTTCCCCCCAAAGGTGGAGCCGTGGTCCCCGGGAGCAAGGTCGAGTCCACCCCGACATAACGTAGCGCCTATTGGTAATCCGTTCCCCAGCCCTTTGGCGGTGCAAACAATGTCTGGTTTCATGTCGTTGTATTGGTAGTTGAAGTAGCGACCTGTCCGCCCGTTCCCTGTCTGCACCTCATCCAGGATGAGAAGCGAGCCATTCGCCTTACACATCTTTTGGACATGCTCCAGATAACCATCTGGGGGCACCACGACACCTGCCTCGCCCTGAATAGGCTCCACCAGAACCGCTGCTGTATCTGGACCAAGTTGCAGGTCATCCACCTCCCCATAGGTCGCATGGGTGAAACCAGGGACCAGTGGTTGGAATGGCTCACGGTATGCTGCCCCCCAGGTTGCAGAGAGACTGCCCATGCTGCGGCCGTGGAACCCCTGGCTCATGGCAACGATCCCACTGCGACCAGTAGCCTTTCTTGCAAGCTTGATGGCCGCTTCTACAGACTCCGTTCCAGAGTTCGAGAAGAACACCTTGGACATACCAGAGATCTTGCAAAGCTTATGCGCAAGCTTCTGCTGGGGTGGACTGTGAAACAGGTTCGAGGGATTGAGCATGAGCTCAGCTTGTGCAGATATCGCTGCTGATACCTGAGGATTGGAGTGACCCACAGAGCAGGTCCCTAACCCACCGATCATATCGAGATACTTCTTGCCAGTATCATCACACACCCAGCAACCCTGGCCTTTTACCAGGCTGATATCACGAACATAGGTCCCCATGATGTGATCAGACATCCACCGTCACCTCCATGGGAAGCATGCTGACATCGATGTTGGCAACTGTTCCGATAAGGTCCATTGCAGTGTAGTGGTCCATGCCGCGCCAGTAGATGGTCCATGGGTCCATCTTCACCATTCCATCACAGTTGGTCTGGTAGAACTGATTGAACGGATTGTCCTTGCTCGAGCGCCACAGCAATGCTGGATACTTCTTCTCAATGACCTTCCACAGACATTTTCCCAGGCCTGTTCCCTGGAATGGTCTTCCGACCGCGAACTTGTCCAGGTATGCATATCCATCCATTGGCTTGATGAGCGCAAGGCCTTCGAAGTCCACTTGATGGACAAGCTCAAGGCTGTCAGTATCAAGGTGGCCTGGGACAAGTTCCTTCCCGAAGGCATCCTCCAGGGTCTTTTTGATCTGGATCTTCATCTTTTCATCTATCTCAACCGCGGTCTGGATCTCGTGGTACTTCAGTATCGTACCGTGGCCCTTCACTGTGAATATCTCTTTGAGCAATCCAGGAGCGGAGGTGATGACCACCTCACAGCCTTTGGCCTGGGAGAGGAACTGCTGGACCTCCTTGACCTTTAGAAGCATCCCTCCGCTTATCGGTAGGTCATCAAGGTCAGAGGAGAGGTTCAGGAACGGGACGATCTGTCCCTGGTCATCAAGGACCCCACCGGTCTCTGTGAGCATGATGAACTTGCGAGGACCGAGGGCATCCACTATCCCCTTGGCCGCTGTATCGGCATTGATGTTGTAGGTCTTCGAGCCGTAAGTTCCAAGAGGACAAATGACTGGGGTTGCATTGCTCGCAATTACCTTCTGGATAGTTGAGACATCAACGCTTCCAACGCTACCAACTTGGCCATATCCTTCCATTGGAATGGCTTCTATCACATCGGTCAGACCCATGGCCCGACCTCCTTTCTCAACGATACCCAGGGTCAATTGGAGGTTGATCTGCTGCATGACCTCCTTGATGATGGCCATGTCCTCTTCGGGTGTTGCGCGGATGCCATCTACTTTTTTGGAGTGGGGAAGTAGCTTGTCCAACTCTTTCCCCGCGCCATGGACTATCACAGGGTGAACTCCAAGCTTGTTGAGGAACGCAATATCTGTGGTGAGCTGGTCCATGTGCTTTGCGAGGGTCGCTCCACTGATCTTGATGAGAGCGAACTTTGCAGCAGGCATGTGCTTGAACAGGTCAGCAAAGAGCTGGACCTCGGTGCTGTCTCCAAGGAGTCTTTGCATGGGATTCATTTCTTGGCCTCCATGAGCGCGATGAAATGCTCTACCGCTGCCTCGAGCTGGTCTATCGGTACATATTCGTCAGGAGCATGGGCCTGCTCGATGTTACCTGCACCGAAGACCACGACAGGGATCCCCGCCGCCTCGAAAAGTGCAGCTTCGGTCCAGAACTCCACATGGACACCCTCGTCATGGGCATCCATTCCTGTGAGTGGCGGACCCGAGAAGCTGGAGGTTACCTTCACCCCTGGCTGGCCCACAAGGCCTAAAAGGTCTGCATTGACCACGTCTGTCGAGGTCATTGACCGCTTGGAGACCTTCATAGAGCAACTTGAAGGAACTATGTTCCCACGCTGACCCCCAGATACGGTCCCGATGTTGAAACCGTTCTTCTCAAGCTTTAAAATGAGCTCGGCGGTCTTGACTATCGGGTTAACAGCTCCAATACTCGAATGGCCACCCTCGGAATGAGTGTCTATCATGAACGAGCAATAACCAGGATGAGAGGTTGCGGTCTCAAGTCCAGTCGGTTCACAGACCAAGGCCTTGCCGACCTTCTTTGCAATGGGATCGGCCAGGAAGTGTGTCACTCCAGAGACGCATCCGTTCTCCTCGTCCACGCTGAATAGGAGCAGTGAGTCCTTTGGACTGCAGGCTTTGACCGCTGTTAGGATAGCGTAGAGATTGCCTTTCGTATCACTGGTACCCAGTCCATAAAGCTTCTCCCCCTTCTTGGTCAACTCGTAGGATGGAACCGACCAATCACCATTTGGTGGAACAGTGTCCATATGGCAGTTGATGAGAAGCTTTGACTCGCCCCAGAGCGCCATGACATTGGCCTTGGTGGGGGAGATCTTCTGTGTCCATACCTTCGCTTCAGTGGTCTTAAGCTCTTCCAGGATCGTATCGACTATCTCTGTGTAATCCCCAGAATGGGTCTGCACGAGCAGCTTGTCGAGAAGCTCCATCCTCATCCCACCAGGCTTTGCTGCATCGTATGGAACTTGATGAAGCCCTTGACCTCATCGGGTTTCCAGCTTGCGCTCTGGGCATAGACCGCAACAGCATCATCAGACAGGGTATTTGGTGAATCAAGTCCAACGATCTGCATGCGGTTGGGTTCGAGCTTGATGAGGACCTTTCCACTGACGTTCTTCTGAACGGAAGATGCAAACGCTTCGATATCCGAGGTCAATGGTTCGTAGTAAAGCCCGCTGTAAACAAGGTCCGCCCAGGTGTTGGACAGGTTGTTGTTCATTGCAAGCTGGCTCTTTGTGAGGGTTATATGCTCGAGCTTCTTGTGGGCCTCAACGAGAGTGAGGAGACCTGGGGCTTCGAACATCAGATGCCCCTTGATCCCAATGATGCAATCTCCAGTGTAGATGACGCGGCCATATCCATAGCTGCCGACTATCGTGTTGAGGGCCTCGAGTATGTCTAGACCGTCCATCTTCACGCCATTGAGCGAGGTCGGTAGGCCCTTGTCAAAACCGATGACCACATAAGCAGGCTCCGCAACAGGCTCATTGCTTGTCATGGTGTAAGCATTATCTGCAGGCTCGTCGAACTTGTCTATCTCACTGCCAGAGACCGTGGTCCCGAAAACGTTGGAGTTGATGGAGTAGGCTTTGACCTGGTCCTCGGTGGCAAAACCATGCTGGTCGAGATAGTCGAGCTCGTACTGACGCGAAGGCTCCAGGTCCCGAACGGGGGTCAGGACCTCGATATCTGGAGCTAAAGCTGCAAAGGCTGCATCGAATCTGACCTGATCGTTTCCCTGGGCTGTGCAGCCATGGGCGACAGTTGAGATGCCAAGCTCTTTGGCCAGAGCCACGGTCTTTTCTACGATGAGGTATCTGTCCGCGCACATGAGCGGGTACTCGCCCTGGTAGAGACCGTTGAGCTTAATGAGTGGAGCGATGACCGTGTCATATATCTCCTGCTGCGCATCGATGTTGTGATGGGACTTTGCTCCCAGCTGTAAGGCCTTAGCATGGAGAGCGATCTCATCATCCTCGCTCCAGCCTCCAGTGTTGACGGAGACCGTGTGGACCTCGTATCCCTTCTCCTTGAGCCAGACGACACAGAAGGAGGTATCCAATCCCCCAGAGAACGCCACTAGGACCTTCTTCATCAAACGCCCCCCATGAGCTTTGCTAGTATCGCCTTCTGGACATGGAGGCGGTTCTCTGCTTCCTCGTATACGAGTGAACTTTCAGAATCGATGACCTCGTCAGAGACGATCATGTTACGTCTGACCGGAAGGCAATGACTGAACAATGCGTCGTTGGTCTTCTCCATCAGGGAAGAGTCCACGATCCAATCCTTGTTGCTATCGTGCACATCCTTCTGGAACGCCCCATACTGTTGGATGGAACCCCAAGATTTTGCGTACACGATGTCTGCCTCCTCGGCGGCTTCATCCTGGTCATGGCTCTGTTCGAACGTTGCACCAGCGGCCTCGCAGTTCTTCTTCATGATGTCGGTGTAGTATGGGTCGAGATCGTACCCTACAGGATTTGCAACGGTCACGTCCATGCCGAACATGGATGCTATGACGCCTGCCGAATTTGCAACGGCGGTGTTGAGGGGCTTTGGATGGTATGCCCAGGTAAGTAGGAGCTTCTTTCCTTTGACAGAACCCATCTTTTCCTGTAGGGTCTGCATCATGGCCAGGGCCTGGCAGGGATGAGTGATGGTCTCCATGTTTATTATCGGGTTATTCGACCAATTGACCATGCTCTTCATGATCGGGTCGGTCTTCTCGTGCTCCCAATCCATGAACGGGGGGAAGCATCTGACCGCGATGGCGTCACCGTACTTGCACAGGACCTTGGTCGCATCCTTGAGGTGCTCTTCCTTGTCACCATCCATAACCGCTCCCTCCTCCATCTCGATACCCCAAGATGATGAGCCAGGCTCCAGGCAGATGTTGTGGCCGCCGAGCTGTTCCATGGCAAGGTCGAAGCTGGTCTTGGTCCTGGTGGAGGGATTGAAGAACATGCTCACGAGGGTCTTACCTTTGAGGCTGACGGTCTTGCTACCCTGCTTCATCTGCATCGACAGGTCGATGAGCTCCTGCAGCTCCTTTTGCGTGTGGTCTTCCACTGCTACGTAATGCTTCATTTGTCCACATCCTTGGACTTGGTTGGACGTGCGACCCTGGCAGGGATAGATAAAGGTGGTGACCAGGATTGTACAAATAGAACGAAGATGTTTTATTTGGAACAAAGTGATTTATATTTGAAGACTCATGTAGGGCCATGCCAACCGTGACCGCTCTCACCACCAGATACATCGACGAGCATCGTTCGATAAAGGATTGCATGCTTCGAGACGTCATCAACTACTCTGCCCTGGCGAGGCTCATAATCTCCGACCTGGACCTTGAGGGTCAGGTTAGCAATGAGGCCGTTCTCATCGCAGCTCGACGGTATCGGGAGAAGTTGGCAGGCAAGGTGGGGGAGGACCCGTTGGTGGGAATGCTGACGCGCTCCAACGTCGAGATCAAGAACAACATCGTCATCTACACCCTTGGGAAGAACATCTACCCAGAGTCGTTGCTCGAGGCAGAGAAGCTCATCAAGAAGGAGGGTGACCTGTTCTTCTCAATCGAGGGGACAAAGACCATCACGGTCATTGTCCAGGCCCAATCTAAAAAGGAGCTGGAGGGCAAGATCAGATACCACGTCCTTGACAGGAAGGACGGTCTGGTTCTGATCACCATCACATCGCCAGGGATAGATGCTATGCCGGGAGCTGTGAACCATGTCACGGGACTGTTCTATGACAATGACATCAACATCGAGGAGTTCATGAGCTGCCATGACGATACTCTCATCGTGGTAGATGAGAAGCATATGGGAAAGCTTGGGAACATCTTCTATCTTTCAAGGTCCTGATAGATTCCACGTTCGAACCTGATGTTGAGGAATCCCAGTATCTTGTGTGAGAAGAACCTCAGTGTGAAGACCGTTGCAGCAAGAATGACCAAGCCAAGGCCGCCAAGGACCGGTAAGCAGAAACCAAACTTCGGAGCTGGTAGAGGAATTCTTGGTAGTGAGAGGTCACTTGATCCACCCCCATCATCGGGTCCTGCCGGTGAGACCTCAACCTCATCCAGTTCTAATGATGAGTTTATCAAGATCACCCCACTGACCGGAGGGATCGTATACATTAATGCACCAGGTCGTTCCATGTACACTCCACTGACGATCAATTGAATGGAACCGTTGGCTTCTGGCGGGGGTACGACCGCTACGGAGAATGTCTGCTCTTGAACTCCGCTTCCCGAGAAGGTCATCTCTTGAGGATTGATGGATACAGAACTGCCTTCTGCTTCAGGATTTAACATTACTTGGATGGGACGGACCTGGATACCAGCATCTACCCTGACCTTGCCTGTAAATATCACAGGCGATGGCTGGGTGTCACTGATGTTGGCGGTCTGCTCTGCCTGGTCCAGTGTGAGAGTGACGCTGTTGACCCTTTCTGGTCCATTCTGGTCTGTAAATTGAGCTTGACATGATATCAAACCGAGTAATAGGACCACTACAAACGGACATAGCAAAAACGCTCGTCGCATATCACACCCCTCTGCGATGGATTGGTCGGGTTGTATTTATAGATTTATAAGACCGACGACAATCTAATTAAAGCACCATGGCAGTATCGCCGACCAGCCACGACCTTATCGGGGAATGAGGCAATATGTGCGGCATAATAGGCATCTTCGGAGAGGAGAACGTCACCATGGAGCTCTACAAGGGGCTTCGGCATCTCCAGCATCGGGGCCAGTCTTCTGCAGGGTTCATCACGTATGATGGAAATATCTATCCCAAAAAGGACCATGGGTTCGTCCAGAACCTCATCTGGGGTTACAGGAACGAGGAGAGGCTCGCCTCGGACCACCAGGGACCTATCGGAATAGGACATACCAGGTATTCCACTGCAGGTTCGGATACTGTGGAGGCGCTCAAAAAGAACGCCCAGCCAGAATACATCGTCAATCCGTTCGTGGCTGCAAGCCACAATGGAAATGTCATCAACGGCAACGAGATCTTGGAAAAGTGCTATAGGAAACCGAGGACCGAATGCGATATCCAGTATCTCCTACTGCCCATGGCTCAGGAGCTTCCTTCCTTTTTGGACATCACGTTCGATACCGTCGTCGAGGCCGGTGAGAAGGTCATGAACATGGCCAAAGGCTCATACTCGGTCCTGTTCATGACAGCGAGCAAGAGAAGACCTTATCTTATCGGTATGACGGACCCCCATAAGATCAGACCCATGGTCCTTGGTAAGAAAGGGACCACCTATTATTTCGCGTCCGAGTCAGCTGTGCTCAAACGTATCGGAGTGACCGAGTTCCAGGATGTGACACCCGGAACCATCGTCTCTGTCAATCCCAAGTTCGACGAGCCCAAGTTCAAACGGGTCGTCAAGAAGAAACAGCACATGTGCATGTTCGAGTTCATCTACTTTGCAGACCCAGCATCCTGGATAGAGGGCAGGTCCGTTCACCAGGTAAGGGTCAAGATAGGCGAGATGCTAGGTGAGACCACTGCTCCGGAGGACGCGGACATCGTTGTGCCTGTTCCGGAGTCCGGCCGAAGATATGGTCTAGGGTTTTCCAAGGCGTCCGGTATTCCGATCGAGGAAGGTCTTAAAAAGGACAGGGACCACAGGGTGTTCATCCTTCAAACCCAGGATGCCAGGGAGAAGAAGATCAAGGACAACATGGAAGCCATCGATGCTGCGCTCGACGGCAAGTCCGTGGTCCTGACAGACGACTCCCTTGTCCGGGGAACCAATATCTCCAGGGTCATCCATAAGGTCCGCGACGCAGGAGCTCGCAAGGTCCATGTGAGGATCGGCTGCCCACCGCTTGTCGCACCATGCTACCTTGGTGTGGACATGCGCTCGAAGTCCGAGTTCATAGCCATAGACCAGGAGAAGAACGAGTATCGTGATGTCGATGACATCTGCGAGCGCATCGGTGCAGACTCACTGGCCTATGGTGATATTGATACAGTTCGCAAGGCCATCGGTTGCACCGAGGATTGTGACATCTGCTGTGGATGCATCAATTTCCCTAACGGTTATCCTGATAGTCTCAGGGACAAGGTTCAAGAGATGTATAACAACGATCAAGGGTCGAGTTGTAGGGCCTATGAGGTCGGGTCCTGAAGCAACCATCGGTTCCTCGGAAAACAACTGGCAAGAATTGACCTGAACGCCATGGGTCATAAGTTGTATTCGTTCAGGTCAACCCTTCTTCCCTTTTCCGAGGAACCGATAGCTTCGGAACCCGACCTTTGACCATAGGCCTTACAACTCGACCCTTCCACAAGACATGAACATTCCTTCTTCAGGTCCTTGAATCGCATGAAGCGACCCCCGAAAGTTGTAAACCCCTAATTTTTGGACCCTCTATAACGAAACGTTCTTTTAGGGCAGGTAAATGCACCACCAAGCCGTAACGGCGACAATGGAGGAAACGTAAGTGACCAACAGAACGTATTCCGAGATAAACCAAAGGATCGAGAAAGGAGATGTTGTGGTACTCACAGCAGAAGAAGTGAAAGTCCTAGCAGAGAAGGACGGAGTGGAGACCGTGGCCAAAGAGGTCGACGTCGTCACAACCGGAACCTTCGGTCCTATGTGTTCCTCGGGTGCGTTCCTTAACTTCGGCCATCCAAGCCCACCGATAAAGATGGGCAAGGTCTGGCTCAACAATGTTCCAGCCTATGCAGGTGTTGCAGCAGTGGATGCCTACATTGGTGCAACCGAGCATTCAGAGATAGAGGATGAGTATGGCGGGGCCCATGTGATAGAGGACCTCGTTAGCGGTAAGAAGGTGGACCTGAAGGCTCGGGCTCGCGGTACCGATTGTTACCCAAGAAGGCAGGTCGATGCCACCATCGACATAGACTCTATCAACGAGGCCTTCCTGTTCAATCCCCGCAATGCATATCAGAACTACGCTGCAGCGACGAACTCCACGGCCAAGACCATATTCACCTACATGGGAATGCTGCTTCCGAACCTTTCCAACGTTAACTACTCCACATCTGGGGAGCTGAGCCCACTGCTGTGCGACCCCAAGATGAGGACCATCGGTCTTGGGACCAAGATCTTCCTTGGTGGAACACAAGGATTCGTGGCCTGGAACGGAACTCAGTTCCATACTACAAGACCCACCAACGATCACGATATACCCATGGCTCCAGCTGCGACCCTGGCCCTCATCGGTGACCTGAAGCAGATGTGTCCAGAGTACCTCAAGGCAGCGGTATATGAGAGATACGGCATCAGCCTGTTCGTCGGTGTTGGTGTGCCCATACCGATACTGGATGAGGAGATAGCCAAGGCCGTCTGCATCCGTGATTCACAGATAGAGACGCACCTCCAGGACTATGGAGCAGAAGGACGACCGAGCCTTGGTGTGTACAATTACGAACAGCTCAAGTCCGGAAGGATCGAGGTGGATGGTAAGGAGATAACCACAGGGTCGATGTCATCGATGTACAAGGCCCGTGAGATATCCAACAAGCTCAAGGATTGGGTCGCCAAAGGCATGTTCAAACTGACAGAGCCTGTGCAGGGTCTTCCCTCCAACACGAGCCTTCAGGGGCTCAAACCAAAGGAGGGGACACAATGAAGGCGAAGTTCATCCTCAACTTCAAGCCAGACATGGTCGACAAGCCCCTCACATACCTCCTCATCAAGGAGTATGACATCAAGATCAACATCCTCCGTGGGATAATCACCCCAGGCAAGGAGGGTAGGCTCCTCATCGAGATGATAGCCGACGATGATGCCATCGAAAAAGGTCTTGAGTTCCTGCGCAACGAGAACGTCGAGGTCATACCGCTCCAGAAGAAGATCTCTCTGCGAGAGGACGAGTGTGTCCATTGCGGAGCATGCATATCGGTCTGTCCTTCAGGAGCCCTGGAGATGAACAGGGAGAACTGGATGCTCGTGTTCACACCAGAACAATGTGTAGCATGCGGTCTGTGTAAGTCGGCATGTCCGCTTCGACTCTTCAAGCTCGACTTTGCGGAGTGATAGTGATGTTCGAGGACCGGAGATACAGAGAGCACATGGGTTCCCGGCTCCGGTCCTTTTCTGTTTCCTTCAAGGCCACAGACCTTTGGATAGGTGTGGAGCCAGAGACCTATGTTCCAGAGATGGAAGGGTTCATTCTCAACGAGATCGAAAAGCTTTGGACAGAGCTCGAGGAGTACATCCAGGAGCATCCGGATTACAAAAAAAGCCTTGAGCCCATCGAGCCTACCGAGGACATGACGCCATTGGTCAAGTGGATGGCGAAGGTCACTCACAAGGTAGGGTTGGGTCCAATGGCTGCAGTGGCTGGAGCCTACAGCCAGACAATTGGGATGGCGCTGCGAGAGAAGTATGGTCCAACTGACATTGTCGTCGAGAACGGTGGTGACATCTGGATGCTAGCATCAGAGGAAGTGTCTGTATCTGTCTTCGCTGGGGACTCCCCGATCTCGGAGAAGGTCGGTTTCAAGGTCCCTGCAGAGTTCACCCCCATCGGGATCTGCACTTCCTCAGGAACGGTCGGTCCATCGTTGAGTTTCGGTAAAGCTGATGCCATCGCGATCATCAGTCCAGACACTGCACTGGCAGATGCGTATGCTACCTTCTACTGTAACAAGGTCCAGGAGCCCGCGGACATCGAGAACGTCATGAAAGAAATAAGCGCCCAGGAGGATATCGTGGGGGCCATGGGCATCATGGCGGACCAGGTGGGGATACTTGGGATCTTCGAGCTGGCACTGTTCTCACCAGAAGCATAAGCATATATGATCTGGTGAGACGCCACACGCTGAAGACATGAACGACGATCTAGCGTGGGAGCGTCTAGAGGTTTTCGTCACGAATGTGATGACGAAGAAAACCTCTTGGTCGAATTTCAACATAGAGCTACAAAAAATTAACAATTGTTTACTTCTGAACTTTTATTCAATAGTACAGGATAAAATTATATAGGACGCTATCGTGCTACTGGCTTGGGTTCCTACCCAGGACACCGGTGCCCGATGCGTAATGTCATAACCCTCGTACTGGTCTCTGTTGCTCTCTTGATACTTCTCATCCCTTGTGGTAGCGTTAGCGCCGACAAGGCTGTACAGGACGCAACACCGATCATGACCAGGGCCAGCAATACAACGTTCGCTCCCGAGTTTCGCGGAGGGCTTGCGAACCTGGGGATCTCTGACCAGGTACCTCCAGAGATCGGGTCCATCAAGTGGACCGTGGAGACCGAGTTTGGAATCCAGTCATCCCCGGTCTACCACAATGGGACCATCATCTGCGGTAGTGACGATGGCGTTCTATGGTGTGTCAATGAGTCCGACGGTGGAATCAAGTGGACCTACACAGCGGTCAGGGACATCCAGTCAACACCATGTGTTGCAGACGGAGATGGGGATGGGACCTACGAGGTCTACGTCGGCGACCACAACGGCATCTTCCACTGCATCGATGCAGACACTGGTAAGGAGGAATGGGAGTATGTCACGGATGATGCGATAGGTGCGTCACCAAAGGTCCTCGACGGTGTGGTCTACATCGGTTCACTGGACAAGTGCTTCTACACCATGCATGCTTCAAATGGAACACTCATATGGAAAGTAGAGCTGGAGGACGATATTTGGGGAACAGCCTGCATTGAGGGTGATTTCCTTTACGTCGGAGATACCGCTGGATGGCTGTATAAACTGTGGATCTCGAACGGCACGGAAAGATGGAGGTGGCGGGTACCAGACGCTCGCGGAGATGTCTACACCAGCGTTGCTTTCCTGGATGACAAGATCATCCTGGGTGGAGGGCCTTCCGAGGGTTTGTACTGCTTGAACGCAGAAGATGCATCCGATGTTTGGACCATGCAGATAGACAAGGACCTCGAGGACCACGAGTCCGCGTTCTATTCATCAGTATCCATCTGTGATGGGTTCGTTTACATGGTCACTTACTGGTACGTTTACTGTATCCCGTTCGAGGACCCGAACAGTGACGGTGCTATCACAACAGACGAGATAGTCTGGAAGTTCCATGTGTCCAACCACGAGGGTGGGTCCTCGACCGTTGTGACAGACGGCAAGGTCGTGGTCGGTTCCGAAGACCATGTTCATTGCTTCGACGCTGCAACCGGGACGGAGATCTGGAACGTCAGCCTTGCTGGCAGGGTCGTCTCCTCCCCACTCGTCCATGACGAGAGCGTTTACATCGG
>JANQNL010000116.1 GCA_028279585.1 Thermoplasmatota archaeon | reverse complement strand
CAGGAGTATGTCAGGTCGTCTCCATCGATATCGATGCAGTCGGTCACCTGGAAGGTGAGCTCCTCACCGATGTGGAACTCCAGGCCCGCAAGACCTGCTGCGTGGAACGCCTTGACGCCCTTGTCATCTCCCCACTCTGGTGGGTCGTTGACGTTGACGATGGACAGGTTCACGCTGATGGTGTCTGTCTTGAGCGCGCTGTCGGTCACAGTGACGTGGAACACGTAGTCGCCCACCATGTCGTTGGTGGTCATGAACGAGATGTTGCAGGTCACAGGGTCGAAGCTGTAGGTTGGGTCCGCGTCAAGACCAGGAACGATCATGTTGATGTCGGTGGAGTAGGTCAAGGTGTCGCCATCCGGTGTAAACAGGTCGTCATCGGTTCCCTCTATCTCCACGACGAAAAGCTCGTCCTCAAGGACGGTCTGGTCCTCGATGGTTGTGAGTACTGGATCGTCGTTACTGTTCTTGATCGTTATCTGCATCTCCAGGACATCTGTGCCATCATTGCCATCGTCCACGGTCACGTTGAAGCAATACTTGCCAACGTGGTCATTGGTCGGATTGAAGGCATAGGTGGCCTTGATGTCAGAGACCTTTACCATAGACAGGAGGTCCTCGTCCTCAACGTCCTCACCGAACGTGATGGTATCACCGTCGTCATCTGTGCAGATTATGTCGAATACCAGTTCCTGGTCCTCGGTTGTTATGAGGGCAAAGCTATCTGCTGTGACCGCGGTCGTGTCAACCTTCAGGATCACTGGAGCATCGTTGGTGTTGTTCACGGTGATAACGATGTCGAGCTCTGTCTGGAGGCTCTCTGTTATATTATTGTCTGACACAGTGATCTTCAGGTAATGGTCTCCCACCTCATCGTTGGTCGGGTTGAAGGAGATGGATCCATCCACGTAGTTCATCTGGAGGTTAGGAACCGTCCTGTTCAGGGCGAAGGTGCATCCATCGCAGTCGGAGTCGCTGACCTGTAGAGTGATGTCAAGTGAGGAGTCCTCGTCCACAAAGAACTGGTGTCCAGGCGTTGGGACCGCATTATTGATGAGGTCGATCACTGGGGCATCACCCGATGGAAGGACCGTGATCGCAAAGGCGTCGGACTCGATGGAGATATCGTCGCCGTTCCCAGCAATGCCATCCTGTCCAGCGTCCGTGACCGTTATCTTGAAGTCAAGGGAACCATACCAGTCTGGTATGACCTGGTTCACCTGAACATATCTTCCAGATGTAATGGAGGCTGTGAGCTTTGTCTCATCCTCCTGATAGGAGACCTCGATGGTCGGGTTCCCACCACCGAAGCAGTCGTCACCCACGTAGTCATAGAGGTCGAGGACATCGACCATGGATGTCAGATTGTCCTCGATGACCTCGAAGTCCTCGAAGGCCTGGACGAAGCGGGGAGCCTTGTTGTACGGCTGCCATTCCATTCCCCAGAGGGTGTTCCCAGTGGAGATGGTGACAGGTGTGAAGGAGCCACCCTTGTAGGTGGTCATCCTGGCAGCACCTGACTCTCCACCGACGACGTAGCATCGAGGTGAAGTATCATTGACCGGGTCCACTGAAAAGATGGTCCCTGCATCGCCAACTGCCAGACCCTTACCATGGCCGTTGTACCAGGCGATCTCGTTCCAGGTCCATCCCGTAGGGGAGGAGAGTATGCTGTCCGTGCCGGCAAGTCCTGCAGTGGCATTGACGAGCTTGTAGACATCACCGCCAGTATCGGCGATGATGAGCTCGGTGTCGTTAGGGCTCCATTCTGCACCCTGGCAGTGGATGAACGGATGGGTTCCTGTGTGGCTTGTGGAGCCGTTGGTCACAGGGTTCCATTCGTCGATCTGACACCCCAGACCCCATGCACTGGTCCCATCGTTCTTCCAACAGATATCATCGTATGTATCTGATGGTGTGAGCTGATAGACACCCCTGCTGTTCCAAACGATCATGTTGGTGAATCCAGCGATTATCGCGAATCCCTGGTAGCCGTCCATCATGTTCAGGTCCGGCTTCCATTCGATGGAGTTCCATGCAACAGAGCTCACAGTGTATGGCTGGAAGTTCGTTCCATCGTATGTCGCAAAGGTCGCACCCCATGTGGAGCTGCTGTATCCCACAATAGCTGCATGGTCCCCGTCTGGGCGCCAGGCCACATCATGAAGGTCGAACGCTGCAAGGTTCGCCTGGGTGGACAGGTCCGTGATCTGTCCCGTGGCTGCCGTATATTTAAGTACAGTTCCTGAATCTCCTACTATTAGGGCATAGGATCCATCAGGATGCCAATCAAGATTGTTCAAGGTCACACCCACGCCGGACGTGACCGCACTAATATCGGTAGCATCGACCTCGTCGCTGACATTGACCAGCGCCATGAAGGTCGAACACACTATGAAGGCTGTCAAGACGAAAGCCGTAACACACGCGCGTTTTGATACCATTAAGTTCCCTCTTGAGGTTCGAAGGCGCTCGGGTATATATACTATGATTTGTCCGGAATTTCCATTTTATTTAAGTATTGTGGTTTCATGTTTTCTGAAATAAAATGAAGAACAACGAAAGGTCTGGCTTATGGATTGAACTGCAATTTAATTTAGAAATAAATGCATAACCAAGTATAAATTGGTCATAGAACGCGGACGCAGTAAAGGCAGGAAGCATCTCCAATTCCATCTACCGATGTAACTTCAAAGATATGGAAGTTATATATACAAATTGGACACAAAATCGGTGAATATGTCATGACCTAGTTTGACACGAAAAGCGCTAACTACACCCCATCCAGGATGATGATCTACCAAACCACATGAGGCTCTGGCAAAGGCTCCTCGACGTAGGTCGTCGTGTCATGGATGATGGTTATCTCGTAGGAGTTAGAGGTATCTTCTTTGGTCAACAACCCACCGGGATTTATCCTTGGATGCATATCCCCGGCATTGGTCAGCTTGATCCTGATGATGACCGTTCCACTGTTCTCGAACCCTTCCATACCTGCCCACGATAGTTCTATAGAGCCACCTGAACCTGTGTCCGAAGCAACCTGATTACCATTGGGACCGAATATGACTAACTCGAAAGTGTCTGGATCATTTATGTAGTGACTTGGAGTAGGTTCTTCATCTGTCCAAGTGAAAGATATGGAGATGTTGGTGGCAGTGATGTTCACACCACCTAGGGTGTACTCCGTGTAATCGGATTCCTGAACAGCACCCTGGAACACATCGTGGAAATTATCGTGCTCCTCAACTATTTGTGTCCATGGACCATCACTCGGTCTGTCCTTCATCTTCTCAGGGTCGTTGGTACCGATGACCTCTGCCAAAGGCAGCATGGCCATGCAGAACAATCCTGTGACCGCGATGACCGTGACGTAGGGCCAGAAGTTCTTGTTGATGTTCTTCGCCAGGTTATCTGGTAGGAACGAGAGGTCGAAGTGCATCTCCTTCCATCTTCCAGCATCAAGCCGCCGCACGGCCCTCATTGCACCGGCGATAGGACCTTCGTTCTTCGGTGCTTCTTCGCATGCTTTCTCCCTGACAGGCTGCTGCCAGAACACCTTGTAGAGCAAGAAGATCATCGGACCGATGATCATTAGGGTAGCTACGGTGTTGATGAGATCGGTCATACCGAAGTTCTCATGGTAATGGAGTAGGAACTCTGTAGGGTAAGCTCCCTTGAGTATCATCAATGAAAGGTACCAGTCCCATAGACCATGGATGATTATCGGGAACACTATGTTCCTGCTCCAGTGGTACATCAGGGAGAAAAACACCCCCATGATGACAAGGACCACCATATACCACATGATGGTCTCGAAGCTCAGCTGGTAGACGAGAATAGATATCGGAAGATGTCCGACAGCGAAGAGCACTGACGATATGAGGATCGCTGTGGTGACGCTGTAGCTTCTAGAAAGCTGGTCCTGGAGGAAACCTCGTGAGAACAGTTCCTCCGCAGGACCGGTGGATAGCATGAATGTGAACATCAACGCCATAATGACGCTGAACGTCAGGGCGGAATCGTCCCAACCAGCAATGAACGCGAAGTCGCTCCCCTCACCACGTATCATCATCTGGACCACATAGACACCGCGGGAGACGAAGTAGAAGATAAGGGCCATCAGACAGCCCAGGACCACAGATGTGAACAGGTTCTTCTTTGTGAACCTGAACGGCATCCCCTTTTCCTTGAACAGGAACCACCAGAGTGGGAATACCGGACCTAATTGGAGGATGGGCTTTGCGAACACCGAAACCCAGGTCCTGACCTCGTAGTCGGTCAATGGATAAACATTGCCACATGCCCACCGATACGCCGTCCAAAATGCGATCTTGACCATGAAAACGATGAGAACGAACAACAGGAGCTTCCACTTGTTGTCCACGGGATTGTTACCAACAGGCGGTATCCCGTTAAAGCGGCGCTCTTTCAGCATGTCCTCCTGGTTACCTCTTCCGACAGGAGCATCAAGGATGGGGGGCAGGGACATGATGGGGGGAACGAAGGCTTAGTGTATAGATATTTCTACACGCAAGCGTCCAACTTGGTGAGTCCGATCTGCGCTGCGTTGATGATAGGATACGTCACGGGAGAAGCGGTCACAGCAGGATGGGTTCCGACCTGCATCATCGCTATCTGCTGGATGGTCCGGCCTGCCTGGATGCAGGAAGCCAGGACATTTATCGCCTCACCTGCCGACGTCCCACCACTGACCATTCCCCCGAGCAGAAGACCATCGTCCTGGAACACCAATCTCACCTTCGTTGGGTTGGCACCTGGCATAGCAGAAGGATGTCTGTCGCTGTCCTTGAACTCTGATGAGAGCGTTGGTATCTCCATATTCATCGCATTGGCCTGGGTCAGGCCGACCGAGGAATAGACCTTACCCCCGACAATGGTAGAGAAGGCACCAATGGCTCCAGGATTTATCGGACCCTCGGAGTAAAGGTTCATCGCTGCTACCCTTGCTTCATAAGCTCCAACAGAAGCTAGCATGATGTTGGCTTGCTCGCCATCGAAGTAAGAGATCTTTGCACAGCAATCACCGACGGCAAAGATGTTAGGGGCCAGGGTCTTCTGATGATCATCCACAAGGATCCCGCCGAACAAGTTCTTGGGCATCTTCAGCTTTTCAGCTAAAGAGGTCTCTGGGACCATACCTGCACCGATGATGACAAGGTCTGCAGGGATAACATCTCCCTTTGCGAACTTGATGGACTCAACCGCTCCCTCCCCCTTGATCTTCCAGACCTTGGACCCGGTTCGGACCGTGATGCCAGACTTGGCAAGGATCTCCTCTATCTCCTTGCTCTCGGTCTCATCGAACGCATTGATGAGCAGTCTTGGGAACATCTCCGCGATTGTGATGTTCGCATCGGTCATCTTGTTGATCTCATCTGCCATCTCCACACCGATGAAACCTCCGCCAATGATTACGATGTCCTTTGTAGCTTCTATCGAAGAGCGAAGCTTCGAGAGCTCGTCCTTGTCCTTGGTCACGAAGATAACGTTATCGAGATCTCGCCCAGGTATAGGTACATTGAACGGTTTGGAGCCTGTAGCGAGGATGAGCTTTTCGTATGCGCATGATGAGCCATCAGACAATGAGAGGATCTGTCCTTCATGATCGATGTCGTCCACATGTCCAATTAAAAGCCGGACATCGTTCATCTCAAGGACCTTGTCTGGAATGATGTTCTTCTCGATAGAATTGAATGTCCCATACATGTATGGGATGCCACAAGGTATCAGAGATGTCTCGACGTCCCTGATGAGCAGGACCTTCTTGTTTGGATGAAGGCGACGCGTGGATATCGCGGCGGTCAGCCCAGCTGGACCCCCACCGATGACTATCACATCGGCATTATGGCTCATCTTTTCCCACCCTTCTTCTTGCGCTTCTTCGGCTTGGGCTTTCCTTGAGGGTCACGATCTTGAGGGATACTTCCCGAAAGGATCGAAGGGTCGTCAGACCCTGTAGGTCCCGAAAGGTCCGAAGAATCGTCAGATTCGATAGGATCCTCTGGCGGGTCCTCTTCTATCTCTTCTGGATGTTCAGTGGTCTGTTGCTGTCGAGGTAAGTAGACATAATAGTATCCAGCCACAAGAAGGAGCACTAGGAAGACGCCAGCCATGACGATGACCACTCCAGTCATGAACTGGATGTAGAGATCAGTATCACGAGCTGGTTGACAAGAGGTCTCATCCAAAGGATCGTATCCTTCCTCTATCTCATCACCATCGTTGAGTCCATCACCATCAGTGTCAGGGTTGTCTGGATCAGTACCATACTGATATTCTTCCAGGGTCGTCAGACCATCATCGTCCCTATCGAGGACCGCGTCGGTGTGGTCATACTGGTCGTATGCATACTTCTTCTCCCACCAGTCCTTGATGAGATCGTTATCGTCATCTGTGTCAGCATTGTCCCCGATGCGGTCCTTGTCATTGTCATAGGCCTCATCAGGATCGTTCGGCATCTCATCGATGTGATGGTCAGTATCTGAAGGGATGAAGCCATCGTTGAGAACGTCTGGATAGCCATCTTCGTCCTCGTCGATGGAGACGGTTGGATCAATAGGCCAAGGATCGGAATTATTGCCAACACCATCACCGTCGGAATCGCTCCATTCCTTCTTGTCTGTCGGGAAGACGTCCTCGGTGTTATGGACACCATCCCCATCCATGTCAGGGTCCTTGCTGTCTGCAAGGGAATCCCAGTCCATATCTGGCAGGACCGTGAAGTCTACAATGGAGGATGTGACCGTGGTCTCATTATCTGTAGCAATGACATACGCAGAGTACTCACCTGGCTTGAGATACTTCTGATAGTAGTTGCCCTCCCACATATGCTCCCACCAGGTGTAGCCAAGGTTCGTCTTGTAACCAAGCATCCAGGTAATGAACAGCGGTCCTTCATCATCCCGTGTGTAGCTTGCATCAAAGACCAGCGGCCGGCTGTTAACTGCCTTATAACCAGGAGTTGGTGAATAGATGAGCGGCCGCGGGGCATCGTTGGTCGGCAGGACCGTGATGTCTATCGGGTATGATGTGAGACCACTGTCAGGGTCTGATATGTTGAACAGGACCTCTACCGTTCCAACCTCCTCGGTGTACTCGAGATAGACCATATGGCCATACACTGATACCTCTAGCGCATCACAGGTTATGGTCAGCTCATTGGGTGAGCTCTCTTTATCCTGGACGAGCCTGGAGAGGTTCAGTTCGATGACCATGTCCTCGTACGTTGTCAGGTTGTTGCCCAACAGCAAGATCGGTGGATCATTGACAGGGGTCACGAACACTTGGAGTGCGACATCGAGACCCTGCTCATATATGTCCCAGGCTCGGACATGGATGAAACCCTGACCCGAGAAGTCCTTGACGGGCCAGACAGCCATATCACCGTTCGGGTACAGCTGGAGGTTCAATCCGTCAGAGACATTGATGAGCTCGAAGGAAAGTGAGGATTCATCGTGGAAGTACGTGTCAAGCTCCACGATGGTCGAGGAGGAGTCTTCCGTCATGGAGATAGGCGTAGGTTGGGACACCAGCCTTGGAGGCAGGTCAAGGACATAGACCGTTGCCTGGCTTGTCGTGAGCGGGTCGTAATAGTAGGTCACGGTCAACCTGTCCTGGAGCATGACCTGGACCTTGCCGTCTGCCACCACGGGTAATGCATGCTCTGTGATGATGGTCCCCTCGAAATTACCTGGAGAGGTCTCTGTGAGGGTGAAGGTCTCACCCTTGATGTCGTTCAATCCCTTGACCTTGATATCGATGGTGGACATCCCTACAAGGGAAGCGTCCGCGAACGTCACTCCCAAGGACCCGTCGGGTGAGGCCATGCTCTCGGAGAACGAGAAACGCCCCAGGATCTTATCGTCCAGGTCGCCAGTGACCACCAGGGAGTACTTTTGTTTCTCTCCACCAGAAACTGTAGCTGCTGTTACGTTCACGGTGTATGCTCCCGCGGGAGCGTTCTTCAGATAGAAGGATTCCACAGTGTTCTTATCGTCCGGCCCACCACCTAAGGTTGATTCACCGTCGAAGTACTGGTTCCCCCAGTAGGTCGAACCATCAGGTCCAGTGACCTTCAGGTGCAGATCGTTCTTGAGCCCTGTCCCTGGGTAGTCGTTCCAGACAAGCGTTATCTCGAGCCTGCCGGGGTCAAGGTCGTTCTCACCATGGACGTAGAAGTTGTAGCTGATGGTCTCCCCAGTTGTGAGGCCAGGGATAGATGAATCGGGCTGGTATGTATCGTCAATGTAAAGCTGGAAGGCAGAATCGTTGAACATCAGCACGTCGTCCAGCTTGATCTTCCCCCAACCCTGGGTGTTCCCTGGGAAGGTTCCTGGAGACTTTCTTGCAGTGTATGGTTCGTTCATGTCCCTGCCGCTGTTGAGGAGCATGGCCTTCTTCAGAGGACCGGAGGGGGTGAAACCATTGAACGGTTCCTCCTGGCCGGTGGGGTAGTAACCATCCCTGAAATATTGTTCTACCAGGGCACATGCTGCTGTAGCTGCAGGAGTGGACATGCTTGTGCCGGAAAGGGCCATTGTTCCATCATTGTAGCTATCCTTGGTGCCATCTGAGAGGGCAGACCGGATATTGGTCCCCGGAGCAGTGATGTGCGGGTTTATCTCTCCCTGCAGTGTTGGTCCCACAGCTGAACCTCCAGAGATCTGGTTGGACACACTGGAGTACCCATTGGCAACGCTGATGATGTTCTTGGCCGTTGCGGGTTCGAGGACGGTTCCCCCATTTCCAGGGGCAATGAAGACGAGGTACTCGTAATGGTCCCACTGGTACTGGTCTATCCTCTGGGCTCGGATAGTGTATGCCTCGGAGTTGTCTCCCCAGGAGTCCGAATGACTGTTGGCCCCTACCTGGTATGCATCATCCAGGATGATGTCCATTGCAGGAGTGTACCAGGTCCCGGTGTTACCTACCACATCGAAGAATGCAAGCTTCGATGCATATGAAAGTGAATCGTAAGTATCGTACTGTGAAGTGTTGGCCCAGTCATCACCTACCAATATCCCACAGACATGGGTCCCGTGCTTGCTATCTGCGTTGCCATCCCAGTCCCAGTCATCCCATGATGTGTTATATTTGGCGATCTTCCTGTGGGATGGACCAGGGGTCCCAGTGTCGTTGAACCCTTGGGCGAACATCGGATGGTCCCTGTCGATGCCGGAATCTGCACAACCTATGACCACGCCCTCACCATGGATGCCATGGTCCCAGATGGGTGTTCCTTTGCTCGTGGCATTGTAGGACTGGAGGACCCACCTTATGTTGTCGTTCCTTGCGAAGGCTTGGAGCTGGGGGGCGATGTGGTCCACGCCCTGGATCCTTGCCAGGTCCATGACATTGGTTGTGGGTACCTCTACCAGGACCTCATCGTTCCATGAGGAGTGGGTGCGGACCTCCTGGATGGTAGCGCCAGTAGCTTCTATCTGGTCCAATGTCCCTGTTTGGTCATCGGTCTTGAACAGAACTATCGAGAGCTGTGCTGTATGCTGAGACATCACCTTGTCCAGGTCATCCCGGAGCTTCAGGACCGGGAGGTACTCGATGACAAGGACGACGTCGGACCTCGACTGGAGGTCCATAGCTTCTTCCGAGGTCATCTGGGCGATGACCCCATGGTTGTTAACAGGCAGACCTACGATCTGGCCTGGAAGGGAAAATGTCCTATCGTTGGTGATCGGTCCGTTGAACAGGACCAGGTAATGTGGGGTAGTAGAAGGTAAGTTGGCTACGAGCTTGAAGGACTGAAGCCCATCGACGCCGTAAGGTTCCAGACCTGTTCCTTGGTCCTTGACATATGACAGTATATCTTGTGGATCAAGGTCTTCTGCATCAAGGACCAGCTTATCGAAGGTTGCCACACCAGGCTCAGCTACTGGAAAGCATGTACATCCCGCTGCAGCCAGGGTCTGGTAGACCGGAACAGGTAGGTCCACGAGGATCAGGTCAGTGTATGTGTCGATGATGGGTGCCTGGTTGAAGACCATGGCATTGGATATCCGCATATCCGAAGGGTCGGCCATGCATCTGATCCAGCCATCCTGTGGAAGTTTGTTCGGGAACTCGGTCTGTGGTGGAGATGTCTCTGAACCGCTCATCAGTGGAATCATCGCTACTGTGAGCATAAGAAGGAGAACTGTCCAGACCTTCAGACCCATGGTTCTAACTATAGCATCTGAGTATATACAGATTTTGTAGCTGTATGCTCATTCTTCAGTAGCTGAACTTTCCTTCTTCATCTTGCTCTTCAGCCCGAAGAACACTGCAAACCCGATGAGAAGTGCTGCTGTAATGAACAGAGCGATACCGGCTCCGATTATCTGGCCTTGGGCGATGCCAAAGAAGAACGCGTTACCAATAAGGACCAAAAGCGCAACAACGGCCAGAGGTCTATCGTCGTCGATGAGGCTCCATACCAGAAGTGGCGCCGATAGTAGGAGCAGAAGGAGGGCCTTTTCCCACACCCAGCTGTGGAACACAGGCAGCAGGAAAAGAGGTAGGATGAAGAACGGCACCATGATGATGTAGGTAAGGCGGACGTGCCATACCCAGTCCTTGTGAACTTTAATGAACTTACGCGTCAGCAAGGCCGAGACCATGATGGCCGTGCAGATGAACGTGCCTAGGATCCCGAAGTGTTCAGACTCCGAACGCAGTGCCAGCATGAAACCGACGAACAGACCTGCATACACAAGCACCCAGGAGACCATAAGGATGGCCTTGGAACGTTGTATGAAAGCTACAACAAGCCCGATGACCGGAGCAATGATCATCGGGAACGCATAGAACTGGAGATGTGGTCTGCTATCGTCATACTCCATCCCGGATGACCAGTATGTGAAGAACGCTACCTCGAGCATGACCAGGTACAGGATGAACATGCCTGTGGCCAGGTATTTCAATCCTGTGAACTTCCACAGGACCAAGGCCACACCCATGGCGACCAATGCGACGACCATGAATATGTGGCCATACCAGATGGGGCTCATGTCCAAAAAGATCATGAGAAGTATGATCGCGATGATGAGAATGGCCACTCCACCACCTGATAGGACCTCTAGTTTGAACGATGATGAGAACCGCTTCTCGTCCTCCTCATGGAGGGTCGTGTAGCGGTCTTTCAGGGTGGAATAGGATCTCTCATCAACGAGTCCTTCACCCTTCCATTTCTCGAGCTCGCCGAGAAGGTATTTCTTCTCGTTCATCTTACTTCAAATGTCTATAAAATTGTTCTATCTATTATACTTATCCAAATCATGGTCCTTGATCGGTTCGTTATTATTCTGATATGCCTACCATCATCTGATGGACTGGCGACTGAAGCGAGAGTACTACACAAAGCACCGAAAAGGAAGAAAAGAGGGTCGATATTCAGAACTTCTCGCGCATATTATGTCTCCGTTCTGACTATCGATTTTTTCCAGTTATTTCGGTGCTTTGTTCCGTTTACTTGTATCCTTATGTGAACAACGTTGAATTTTACACCCAGTATGATTTGCATTAAGCTTATGTACTAAAAGTCGATTAGGTAGTTCTCCGCAGCACCTCCTGGCACGTTGTGAACGACTCTTTCCTCTTAGCGGGGTGGGGTAGCCAGGAAATCCCGACGGGCTCATATAACGCGTCATCCCATGTCGCGTTTGAGGAACCCGTAGATCAATAGTTCAAATCTATTCCCCGCTACTTTTTCCAACTAATCCCAGCTTAAGCTTTGGAAAAAGTTGCGGGGCGCGCGCGGCGCTAGTGCTGGCGACGATAGGACGCAGCTGCGCCTGGAGGTTTTCGATGCATCAGTCATTGACGGAGAAAACCTCCACCCACGTCTTCCTACGCTAAGGCCAACACCGTCTCTTATCTTCCCCGAACAACAACACTTAAATATCGTTGCAACGAGACCACCAACCATCCTTTATATCCCCAAGTTGATGAAGGTATGCCGGGCAGGGTGAAATCCATGATTAAAGTACGGATATTAGTTGCATTGCTGTTGCTTGTCTTCGCATTACCACTACTTGTCCCATCGAGTACAGCAATAGGCAATCCCATGATAGCCATAAACATTGACCAGTCCGAACAGTATGCAGCGATCACTCGAGATACCGATGCCGTTGTCTCGTTCACCGGTACTGTGCAGTGCCAGATGCCTGTTGACAACAACGTCCAGAGCGTCGTCATCAACATGGTGGCAGAGTGTGGGAACAACTGGTCATATAACATTGAGCCAGAGAGGATGGAGTTCAGTAGGACCGTCTCAGATATCGCATACATTCTAACGGTCTACGTTCCAACGACCGCGGAATACCCTGCAAACGAGGTCAAAGTGTTCGGTAACTACAGGGTCCAGCCAGGCATATACGGTGGAACGACAGACCCTGCCATCTCCATGATCACCGTTGACCAGTACTGGGGTATCAACCTCGAGCCCTCCGGTGAGATCTATCAGGCCGAAGCTGGCGGTACGTTCACAGGCTATGTTACTGTTGAGAACACCGGCAACGGTGCAGACACGTTCACGTTCGATATCACCAATGACAACCAGTTCATTGGCTGGGAGATGGAGACCACCTCATCCAAGACCATGGACCCCTTCGGAACCATCCAGCTCGCAATAACAGGGATCATTCCCTCAACCGCTGCAGTTGACGCGACCTATACCATAAAGGTCAAGGGACGGACCGATGGTGGTGGGACCTCGATGACAGATACTGCCTCCATGGACCTTTACGTCAAAGCACCTCCAGAAGACCCAGAACCAGGTGGGGACGGAGGGGATGAAGATATCAACTGGACCAACTTCAGCGGTACGACTGGAGACAACGGGACCGCAGGTCAGGAACATGGGGAGATTCAGCCTGAAACGAACCCATTACCAGGCTTCGGTGTTCTAGCCCTTCTGTTCGCACTACTACCAATGGGAGCCATTGCGGTTAGGAAGAGATCATAGGAACAATACCTGTTCAGGTGGGTTCGCCCCACTCAACATCTCTCTCCATTTCTCATCAGTCAGCCTATCGCTCATCGGATGCTTGAACTCATAATAGGAATAAGCTGGGCCGATACACAATGACCAACTTCCATCAGGCCTCTGGACAGCCACAACGACATAATCGATGGTTCCCAGACCTTCCTCAAGGACCTGCCCTGAGTTCACGTCAGTATGGACATCTGCGATGATGGTGGTCTTCTTTCCCTTTGGTTCTGCATTGCCTGTGAGTGAGCTCAAACTTCCTCCAAAGTTCTGGATCCACTTGTATTCAGCCTCTGTGAGTTCTTCACCGTTGAGTTCCTTCTCCGAAAGGGTCTTGAGCTTGTTGAGGACGTTGACGAAGCTTGTGAGCTCCTGTTCTCTTTCTGATGAGAGCGCATTCTGTCCGTTCAGCAGGTCCTTGGTCAGGACGGTCAGCGAAGAAAGCCGCTCATACAGTTCGATGGTGGGCTCGACATATCCCTTGATGATAGGTGGAGGTGGTGGTGGATCACCAGGCTCCCCACAGCTATCTGAAGCCTCTGTGTAAGACTGTTTCGCATACAGTATCGTATCATGGCGAAGTGATGCCCATGAGGCGAGCTGGGTGTTCAATTTTACTCGAGACCAGTTCTCGCTCCTCATGAACTGTGGATACTGTTCCTCGATAACGGGATCGGACAGGTCCTTGATGGAATACAACCAGCCCATGTACATGTTCGCGGACCAATCATCATCAGTAAGGTTGGAGAACTGTTCCTCAAGGTCTTCCCGGTTATCGTAATACCCGGAGAATTCGTCATCCCCTTCCTCTACTATGACCTTCTTAGAGATGTCCGAACCGAACACGGCGAACACGTCCAATCCACGGGGGAACACCCGACAGTCTCCAGCGTTCGGGACATACCCACATGTGAATGGCTGTGGGTCCCTGGTTCCCTCATACAGACCGACATTGCCATAGACGAGGTTCGTGAACATCTCTGAATCAGGTATGTACCTCTGACCCATGAACCGGAATCCATGGGTGGTGTTTTCGAAGTCACCCCAATCCGTCTTATGGAGCCCAGAAAGGATGGTTGGTTTTCTTAAGGTCGAGGCATCCTTTTTGAAATCGACCATGATGTCCTCGTCCATCAATAGGGAATAATCGATGGTCGAGCCATAGTGTTCTGAAACGACTGGCACTAGTTCGCGCCAAGTGATGTCGTCTGCCTCTCCCACGAATTTCTCTGTGATGTTATAGATCCTGTCCCAGAGAAGATGGGCACGACCATTGAACTCCTGTGTCCAGTTCAGATCGTTGCCCTGTCGATGAGCGTAAGATCCATCCTCTGGAAGAATGACACGTAGGAGTTCTCCATTGTGGAACTCGTTGGCCAGGTCGTGGCAGATGAGTATTCCTATCCTGCTCATCTCAGCATTACCGAACTGGAATGGTATCCGACCATACCACATCATGGCCTTGAAGTATCTTTTCAAGGTCTCTGAATGAGTGTAGTGGCCCCTGGGAATGTACTGCGAATAATCCTCGGTCATTCCCTGTGGGTTCTGTCCAGCTTCATCCCAGATGGTAAACACATCGGAGGGGTCGTATGGAGAGAACATTGGTGAAGGTTTGATCCCAGCATGAGCCTCGATGAGTGCGAGCTCTGCCTCTACGTCCTCGGCCACCGAAGCGTTCGGTTCGAAAGTGGGGTCGAGCAAGGCCATGGCAACAGAGAAGAAGCCAAGCTCCTTCCTACAGATCTCTTGTGTGGAGATATTATCTGCGGTCTTATTGTACCTGTCCCAGGCCTTGGACAGCAATGCCTGGGTCAGACCCAGCACGTCACCGAAGAGGTATTCCTCCTCGATCTTTCGCAGTGTGTCTCCAAAGAAGATATGATATGTATGTAACACAGAATCAGATGTAACGAGGATCGGTACGTCATTTCCATCAAGATTGGAGTATGCGTCCTCGAAAAGGTCATAGTTCCTGTTCGGGTCCTCAATAAATGCGAAATTCAGGTCCTCCAGGTCCTGAATGTCCTCATCGGACAATGAGATATATCCATCCACGTCGGAGTATCCTTCCATGTCCTTGACATTGTTGCTTGTTGTCAGGGTCTCTCCAAGTATGCCATCTTCAGCTTCCTGGGAAACGATGACGATACCGATTATGATACCAGTAACAGCTGCTACCACAATTAACGTAACAACGACAACAGCTGCGATGATCGCGAGTTTGTTCATACACAAGCCTCCTGTTGAAAAACGAACGGGACGAGTATATATAACAAGGTTGGAACAGTTGTACACCTACTTCTCATACTCGTGGTTGACGATCGGTATGATGAAGTAGGCAATCTCCTCGTATGGATGAGCCTGCCTCATAGCCTCGAGAATATCGTCCATCTTATCCTTTGGACAGACGACCTCGATCTTGTCCTCCTCTACCACCTCGACCTCACCGATGTTCCCGATGAACGGATCAGAACCTTCGAGTGGTCGGAACCTGCCTGTTCCTGATGTGATGAAGGAGCAAGAATCATAGTCTCCGATATGACCGGCACCTGCATTGTCCAGGGCTGCAAGTAGTTGCATGGTATGCGTCTTTGGAACGTATACCTCAAGCTTGAGGAACATAGTCCCCACAACACGGTTCTGTGTAAGATTCTTTCCTATCTATTTAAATACCACGAGCCACGGTCAAGAAGTGATGGCTGACGGTAGACCAGAGTACTTGATAGAGACCACCTCTATGGTCAAATCCTATGGCAACTTGCAAGCTCTGGATTCCATGGACCTCAGGGTTCCTTACGGAGCCATCGGACTTCTGGGACCTAACGGTGCCGGCAAGTCCACTCTGATCAAGTGTCTTCTTGGTCTTGTCACTCCCACCAAAGGTAAGGCCACGGTACTCGGGCTTGACACATCCCAGGTCAATACCGCTATCGAGATCCGGCAGCGCATCGGTTACATGCCGGAGAACGACTGCCTCATTCCGAGCCTAGATGCTGTTGAGCATGTCAAGTACATGGCCGAGCTTTCAGGCCTCCTTCCCATGGACGCCATCCAGAGGGCCCATGAGGTCCTGGACTACGTTGGCATCATGGAGGAGAGGTACAGGAAGGTCAAGACCTACTCCACGGGAATGAAGCAGAAGGTGAAGCTTGCCCAGTCTGTGGTACACGACCCCGAGCTCATCTTCCTGGACGAACCCACCAACGGCATGGACCCACAGGGTAGGGACGAGATGTTGGAGCTTGTCAAGGACATCTCTACAAACCATGGCATCAATGTCATCTTCTCATCACACCTGCTTCCAGATGTGGAATACATCTGCAAGTACGTTGTCATCATGCAGGGTGGAAGGCTCGTCATCCAGGGAAGCATGGACGAGCTCACCGGTTCCACTGGAAGGATCGAGATTAAGATCAAGGGAGATCGAAAGATCTTCGAAAAGGTCCTCAAAAAGCTCAAGCTCAAGTATGAGATGAGCGGAGTGTACTACTACGTCCAGGGTGGAGATGACCTCATCTTCACACTCTACAAGGAGCTGGATGGGACCGGCATCCAGTTGCGGCATGCCACAGGTGCGAAGCGGACCTTGGAGGATATCTTCGTAAGTAATATCGGCGCAGGAGGGAAGACCTAGTGGCGATCAAGTCCGGAGATTACAGGCCTTACGAGAAGGAGTACCAGGGTAGGTTCTACAGGCTCTACCGAATGGTCTTCAACAACTTCAAGTTCCTCACACGAAGCTGGCCATCCAGGATAGTCATCGCGATAAGCTACTTCTTCGTGTTCCTGATAGTCATCATGTTCCTTGTTGGCCAACTTCAGCTTCAGAGCTCTTCGGAGAGCTTGTTCCTGGACATCCACGACATAAGGTTCGAGATGTCCCCTCAAGATAACGAAACGATACAATGGGAAATGGGGTTGGGAGAGACCAAACAGTTCAGGTACGACATAAAACACGTTGGTCGTGATACCTCAGAGATAGGTATCATCGCCGTAGGCCCGAACGACTATTGGGCCACGTCCTCATGGTTCGAGGACAATAGCTCGTACATGGAAAAGGGTCAGACCAAGACCATCGTTGTCCAGGTCACGGCCCCATGGACTGCAGAGGAGTACCTCTACAATCCTATCCTGAACGTGGACCCGAACGGAGAGGGCGGCGGCGAGAAACGAGAGGACATGTTCGGCGAGGACGTGGAGATCAGCGGCGATAGTGACACCCTACGCATGATGCTTGGCATGGACTCCACGGACATGTTCAATCTGACAAGAAAGATCACTGTCCTGGCCAAGGCAGGGACGAGCAGCGATGACTTCGAAGCGTTCTGGGCGGTCAATGACCCAAGGACGAACTCTGTCACCACGTATGTTACGCTACCAGACAATGACCTTCGAGAGATCCATAAATTGAACGATACGTTCCCGGGAGCTCCTAACTTCTCTATCTATGCAGAAGGTTCCGAAAAAGGGTTCGTCACTCAGGGTGTTGGAGCGAACAAGTACACGACATTCAACATCATAGTGGAGAACCACAGCCCAGAGCCGATACTGGTCCTTGTGGACTACAAGGTATCCTACAGCAACGACATGCAGTGGAACATCACGGCCCAGGGCATGGACGAGAACGTCATGGACCAGCTCATGACGATGCTGATGTTCCAGAACATGATGGCTGGCGGGGATGGGGGAGATGGAGATGACGGCGGGGACGGCTTCGACGGTGGAGACGGCTTCGACGGGATGGACGGGTTCCAGGACAGGGATGGGGATGACGGGGATGACGAAATGGATGGCGGGGGAGATGACCCCATGGCCTTCTTCGAGAACCTCCCGTGGGACAACCTTGGCATGCTCCTGATACCTGCCAACCAGGAGGAGAACTTCACCCTCACGGTCCAGGCATCAGAGAACGCCATAAGGAAACCATATAACATCCAGCTCACAGCCACCAACGTCCTTGCGACCGGGATGGAACGCTCCAACTGCACCATGGTCACGGCCAAGGTCACATCCATCATCATCAAGGACACATGCGCTAAGTCCTTCTACAAAATGCTATGGGGCAGCGGGATCCACTACGAGAGATACCTATGGATGATCTTCCTGTTCTCTATAGCTGGCTCCGGCATCATAGCAAACGACATCAGGTTCAATTCCATCTCTCTATACCTGTCCAGACCGCTCCTGAAGTTCGAGTATATCCTCGGCAAGGGAGGAGCTCTGTTCCTATTCATGACATTGACCTCGATAGTGCCAGCGTTCCTGCTGTACTTCATAGGCTCGGTCCTAGGTTCTGTTTCCATAAGGTTCTTCTTCGAGCACCTCTGGGTCCTAGGAGCCATGATGCTATCGATATTCATCACGCTCACCATCTTTACGACCTTGAGCCTTGCGATATCCTCTCTCACAAAGAAGTGGATGTATGCAGGCGCCATCATCTTCAGTTCCTTCATCTTCCCATCCGTGTTCTCACAGATCCTGTTGGGGCTCTTCGGTTCCAAGTACATCGCACTAGTGGACCCAAGGAACTGTCTCAAGGCCGTCTTTAAGTTCCTCTTTGACATCCACTACAACGTTGACGGATATGGGTTCGACTGGTACTATCCAGCGGGAGTGCTCTTGGGCATATTCCTACTCTCTGTGATCATCCTCATAATTCGCCTCAAGGCAACGGAGTTGACACAATGACGGACGAGCCCATAATGACCGTGGAGCGCGTCTCCAAGTTCTATGGCCGCAAGGTCATGGGTCTAAACGACATCAGTGTCAACTACTCCGGAGGCATCTCCGGCCTGCTGGGACCGAACGGTGCTGGCAAGTCCACAATGATGAAGATCATGACCGGACAGATCAAGCCTAGCATCGGCAGGGTCCACGCGTTCGGCCTTCCTGTCTGGGACAATCCCAAGCTGAACAAGCGTATCGGATTCTGTCCAGAGCAGGATGCGTTCTATCCCAACATGACCGGCCTGGACTTCGTCAAGATGAACGCAAAGCTTGCAGGTGTCGGGGGAAGGACCGCCGAGAAGATGGCTAAGAAGGCCATCCGGACCGTGGACCTGACAAAGGCCATGAACCGCAACGTCACAGGTTACTCCAAGGGAATGAGGCAGAGGATCAAGATCGCGCAGGCATTGGTCCACGACCCAGAACTCCTGGTCCTGGACGAGCCACTTGCTGGGACGGACCCTCTCGGTAGGATCAAGATAATCGAGCTGATGTTCGAACAGGCCAAGGAAGGAAAGCACATCATCGTGTCCTCCCACGTTCTCCATGAAGTGGAGAGGATGACGCAGAAGATCGTCCTCATCAACAAAGGAAAGCTCGTGGCCCAGGGAGATATCTCTGATATCAGGGACTCCATGGACAAGTTCCCTCTGAACGTCCGTATCAGAACGCCGGACCCACGAGGGCTGGCCCGGCATCTCACTGACCTCACAGAGGTCACCTCGCTGTCGTTCAAGAAGGAAGAGCCGGACATGATAATGGTCATGACATCAGACCCAAGTGCCTTCTACGACCACTTCCAGGAACTTGTCATTGGAAACAGGATAAGGATCTCGAGCATCGATAGTCCAGACGATTCATTGGACGCAATATTCAGATATCTGGTAGGTTAGGAAAATGGAGCATGTGAGCAAGATAAACTACTGGCAAGGACTGCCACACAGGGGCATTGCCCTGATCCTGCTTACGCTGCGTCAGATGTTCGTCAACAAGTTCGTCTGGATAGGTCCATGCTTCCTCCTGATACCTATCATCATCATCGGAACGTTCGTTTACAGGGAGCCAGCAGTTGGAGACCGGGGTGAATGGCTAGGTGGGTTTACCATAATCTCGCTGTTCCTGTACATGCAGTTCTTCATACTGTTCTTCCCGCTCATCTATTCCGGTAGCATCTTCACAGAAGAGATCGAAAAGAGGACCATCACCTACCTGATGATCAAGCCCGTTAAGCGGTTCGAGTTCGTGCTGTTCAAGTATATCGGAATGGTCATCGGTCTTACCCTGATGTTCACACCAGCTGTGGTCCTTGCATACCTTGTGGCAATGGCCAGGCCTGGACTAGGATTTGCCTTTTCGCACCTTGAGGTCCTGGGATGGATGCTGTTCGTGGTCATCCTCGGGCTCATGGTCTACGGGGCGATGTTCACAGCGTTGTCCGTGATCTTCAAGCGACCGCTGATGATCGGTCTGCTGTTCGGGTTCATCTGGGAGATATTTGTCGTGAACATGCCCGGAAGTGTCAAGCGCGGGACGGTCATGTACTATCTGCGGTCGATACTCCACTTCGAGATCTACAGGAGCGATCTGGTGCAGTATACGGACATGACCGGGACCGTAGCTTCAGTGGCGATATGTGCAGTTATCATTGTGATATCGCTGCTCGTCGCTTGTATCTGGATATCGAATAAGGATATGCATTGAATGGGTGAAAAGAACAATCTTGTAAAGATTCAATAAAAGATTGGTTCACTCATTGGGCAAGCAAGGATTTGTGGAGTGAACCAACCTCTCTTCTGCTTTACAAGATTGTGGCGAGAACCCATTCAATCATGGAATGCAGCTGGCCAACAGAGAATTGTAGGCGTTGGAGCGAATACGTATCTGGTCGAACCCCTTTTGGCCAAACCATTTATAGCAGAGGTTTATTGTCAACCCCCAATCGTAAAAGGTTTACAAGGTGTTGGCATGAACGGTTTCCAGATAATGGTCGTCATCCTGCTCGTCGTCTACGTAGCAGGCCTTCTTGTCCTGGGATTCTTCCTCAGAAAAAGAGCAAAGGACCTGACGGGATTCCTTGTGGCCCAGCGAAAGCTGCCGGTCCTGTTCACTGCCCTTTCCTTGTCAGCCACCATCATCGGAGCGTCCATGACTTTCGCTGCGGTGACCAACTTCTACAAGAACGGGCTCTCATCCATCTGGTTCTCCCTGGGGCCAGCGTTCTTCCTTTTGGTCATGGGCCTGTTCCTAGCAAAGCGCATCAGAGCGAGCAAGGCATTGACACTTCCAGACCTTGTGGAGAAGCTCTTTGACACCAAGACCAGGATGGTGACAGCGGTAGTCGTCATCATGGCAGAGATCCTTTGGATAGCTGTCCTTGCCACAGCGACCAGGGACGTCCTGGCAGGTTTTCTTGGCATCGACCCTTATGTGGCCTTGTTCCTTTCCATGACCGTCTTCACGGTCTACACGATAATGGCAGGCAAGGTGGCTGACGCCTACACTGACGTCATCCAGTTCTTCATGATGGTGGCCCTGGTCGTCATCCTTGTGCCAGCTGCCCTTCTTGCAGGTGGAGGAGATGTGGGCAAGCTCGGCAACCCGGACCTGGACATGTTCGCAGGCCACACACCACTTTCCCTGTTCTCATTGTTCATTCTGCTCGGTCTTTCATACCTGGTAGGACCTGATGTTTACGCAGCCATCCTCTCTGCAAAGGACCAGAAGGTCGCCCAGCGATCTGCAGCTATCGGTGCTGCGATCATCCTCGGGTGGGGCATCATCATGGCCCTCCTAGGCCTCATGGCCAAGAACGTCCTTGGTAATGGGGAGTCGTCCGTCATGACCGCTCTTATCACTGGGACCATTGGGAACCAGGCCATCAGGGCGGTCCTTGTCGCCGGTCTCATCGCGGTCCTCATGTCATCTGTGGATACCACACTTCTGACCGGTGGCTCGGTGTTCTCCAATGACCTTGTCGGTCCAGTCCTGTCGAGGTTCACGGACCTCAAGGAGGAAAAGCGCCAGAAGGTCCTTCTGTGGGTTGCCAAGGTCTCCATGGTCCCGATAGCGATCGCTGCTGTCGGTGTTGGAGTTTGGCTCACGGATATGATCGAGATACTGTACCTGGCCTACCTGGTGTTCATCGCCGGAGTTGTTCTACCAGTGGTCGCCGGTCTGTTCAAGAAACAGACCCGTGTCACCAATCTGGGAGCCATCGCAGGGCTCGTGTTCGGAGGCGGCTCTACGGTCCTATGGTACTTCACGTTCAAGGAAGGATGGGTCGACCTTTCTGTCATTGGACCGATCTATGATCTTGGCATCGTTAACTCAAGCCAAATAATTGGATTGTGTCTATGTGTGGTCGGAATGGTCGTCGTTAGCATTCTGGAGCATGCTGTGCTCTCCAAGGACCAGGTCAAGAACGGTGACCCAGAGTAGGTCAGAACCGACCCTTCGCTCCACCACCGCCTGACCGACCTCCACCGCCACCACCGCGGATCCCTCCACCACGGAACAATCCACCGATCCAGAGGCCCCCACCTCCTGTAAGCGCCGATATGGCAAGGAACACTGCTATAGCTATCAGAAGCTGCCACCACAGGAGCGGGAGGAATGGAATGGGATACCAGGGCTCGGCTGGCGGATCAGGGGGCTCCCCTTCGTAGTTGTCCAGTATCTGTTCCCCTAGAAAGGCCATGCAGTAGAGCACGCCCTGGTAGTAATCACCGACCTCAAGGAACGGGACCAGGTGGTCCTGGGCGATCTGGTTCACCTTGAGGTCCGGTAGGATCCCTTCCAGGCCATAACCGACCTCTATGCGCCACAGGTCCTCGGACACGGAGATGAGCAGGAGCAGTCCGTCATCCCTGCCCTCGATGCCCAGTTCAGTTTCCTCGAAGGTTCCACGGGCATAGTCGTCGATGCCGTATGGTTGTGTGGTATTGACGATAAGCACTGCCATCTGGGCACCGGTGGCCTCGTACACCTCGATACAGACATCCTCGATGTCCAGCATCTCTTCCCACAAAAGGACGTAAGCGTCATCGGTGATGTAATACTCCAGGTCGTGGTAGGCCGAGCAGGGGGTCGTGAACAGCACTAGGGATAGACAAACCAGTAACGACACGACTGCGGCTGCAACGGACGCCCTGGGTCTCATGGGACCTCTTACGGCTGGTCAGGTGCCGCGTCGGACTCGAAGTACTCAGCTTCCTCGAAACCGAAGGAGTTTGCGATGATGACCGTTGGGAACTGGCGGATGGCCTTGTTGTAGTCCCTGACATCCTCGTTATATCGCATCCTCTCCACGGTTATCCGGTTCTCTGTTCCCTCAAGTTCCACCATGAGGTCTCTGACGGCCTCGATAGCCTGGAGGTATGGATAGTTCTCGTAGGTTAGGATGATGGATACAAGCTCTGCGTCCAGTTGGTTGGATGCATCCATCTGGTCCTCAGAAGAATCGGCGTTCATCCACTGGGTTCGTAATGCCGTGACGTTCTCAAGGGTCCCAGCCTCGAACTCCTTGTAACCTTCGACCGTTGCGATAAGAGTGGGGATGAGGTCGATCTTCCGCTGGTACTGGTTCTCGACCTGTGCCCAGCTTGCATCGACGTCCTCTTCCATTGAAACGAGCTCGTTGTAGGTCCCACCGACCCATACTATGGAGACGATGATGATGATAACGACCGTAGCGATAGCGGCCACTGCACCGTACAAAGCCAGTTTTGGAGCCATGAAAATGGGATAACAAGGGTGGTTTAAATCATTTGGGTCTGTCACCGGTCAATATTCTTCATCGATTCCTTTCAGCAGTATCAAGAATCGATCATTATCAATATCTCCATTGATGAACCTATCAACAAGAATGCGTTTCATTTCATCTCTGACCTTCAGCTCTGTGATGTATTCATAGCCCCATTCCCTACCAGACCTGACTTTCCAAATATATTGGTGGGCTCGGAGCTTCTTCAAAGCCTTTGAGATAATCTTCTTCTGTTTCCTAGTAATATCTGAAAGCTCCTGCAATGTTACTCCAGGATTGTCGATTATCACATCAAGGACTTCTCTTTCCCCAAGTAATAATGAAGGATCGTCGATCGTGTCATTGGTCATGGAATATGGATAATAATATCGTAATCCACCGGATTTGACCTCGCTTACCTTTTGATGCTTGATAAGATATCTAACATGATATCTCAAAGTGGATTCATTGATATCACAGATTCCCTGTATCTCGGAGAAGGTCACTCCCGGGCGAGACCTAATCAAGGTCACAACCCTTTTCCTGGACCGATGGTCCAGTACAGGATCATCCTCATTCACGCTGCATCGATGTTCATTTCTTTATTTAACGTCTGCTATCCTTTCGCACAAGTTTATCAAAGGATTCGTTGTAGCGTCTATCAAGCGATCCATGTCTAACTTCTTCCTCCAGGATTTTCAAGTTTTTGTCGTGGTGGATGTAATGGTCACTTGGTCGTCTATAGGACAAAGCCTCATCATGTAATTCTCGTAAGTATTCTCGATCCTCATTGGTAAGACCCTTGGTCCTTCCTCCAGTTGTTGGTTGTGATCGGACATCAGGTTCATCATCATATATGTCGTCTAGCGCTTCATCCCTCTCGCGATTCACTCGTCTGAAGACAATGGCAATTATCAGAAACACCATGATTAATAACAGTGCCATAGTTATTACGACGATGATCAAGACCATGAGATAATCGGGTTCTTCATCATCTCTCTGTGGTGTAAATGACGGATTCTCATTAGGATCGTTTGGATCGGTATCTGCATTATACTCGTCAAGGTTGGAATGACCATCATTATCAGGGTCGTTGCTACCATTTTCTGAAAGGTCTCCAAAGTTCGATCTCTCCCATCCATCATCCAACCCATCTGAATCGGTATCATAGTGGGCTGGCCAGTTCAGTCCATTATTCGGATCTGATCCATACAAGAACTCATCATAATTTGAATATCCATCACCATCAGCATCGGAATAGGGACTTACCTGTGTATCGCCAAAGTTGTCAATTTCCCATTTATCATCCATCCCATCATCATCTTGGTCAGTATCATCTCCTTGACCATCATTGTTATCTGGAGAGGAGCCAGGGTCCGTAGGGTCTGTTCCGTTGATGAATTCCTCACTGTTCGGATAACCATCGTCGTCGGGGTCGTCTGATCCTGTGAAGTTTGTACCATTGAAATATGTCTGTTCCCATACATCTGGAAGCCCATCCTCATCATGGTCCTGTTCAATAGTGTTCGACTCCCAGACGACATATGTATAATTCATCGAAGTTCGGCTCACAATGCCCGTCGACGCTATGATCTGGAACGTTACTTTCGTCCCAGCAGGATACTTTTCGATAACATGGTACATCGTGTGATCATTGGTTGTCTTCATCCATGCCCTTTCTGGGTTAGTTAGGTTCTGTCCAGAGACCGTCACATCAATAGAAGAATTGGTAAGTACGAAATCAGCCCCGGATCTAATCGTCACAGTGACCTCATCATTATCGTCAGGATACAAAGGATCGTGGTTCACATTGATATGATCCTCAAAGCTTCCGAACTCATTAGGATTGAATTTCTCATACAGGTCCTTTATTATCCTCGGATCAAGAACGATATTATAGATCGCTACCTCATCCATTAATCCGGTATATCCCTTGACATAATCTTCTTTGCGGATCTGGCCTAGCATTATCTCAGCATTCGACATGGCCCAGTGCCTACCATCTGAAGTGTCTTCTAAAACAGAATTGACATATAATTTTCCCCCATCTGAAGGACTATGGGTGAAAACTAGATGATACCATTTGTTTTCCTCGATCAGTGTGTCGGAAAATACCTTGTTCACAGTCATTTCTCCACCATATCCGACCTCTATCACAGATTCGTTGTAGATCCTCATATAGAAATCATAAAAACCAGAATCAGGGGTCTTACTGAAAAAGAATGCATTGCGAAGTGTATGGGGAGAGTATAATAGTTCAGGTTTAATCCACAGAGCTAAAGAGAACGTAGTATCGGACAATATATCGTCAAGATCAACATATGAGCTATCATTACCAAATCGTAGACATCCTTTATCCAATCCATCGGTCCATTCAGCCTTATTAACGAGTCCGTGATTATCCATCCCAGAATCATCGAAGGCCGATGAACCCTCCATATCATCTAGATTCCAGTGACCGATCAATGGGCCAACACCTTCGGCACCATAGATCTCACGTATCTCATCAAGGGTCAATGCCTTACGATATATCCTGACATCATCGATATCGCCATCAAAATAGTAAATGTCATTTGGGAATCGTCCTATGTTAATATCATAGGAATTGGTAGTAACAGTCCCTGTTCTATTTAGGTAATTTCCAGCAACCCCATCAACATACGTTCTGGCTGTTGATCCATCAAAGGTCACTGCAACGTGATGCCACTCTCCATCGGCCACTACGATCTTGCTACTGGTATCCCCAAGTGGATTTCCACCACCGGTGGCTATTACCCCACCATAGAAGTAGTTGTGATAAACCATCATATAATAGCCATTCTTAGCATTACTTCCAAAAGTCTTCCCCAGAATACAACCAACATCCCCTGATGTGTCATTCGTCCTTATCCAAGCCATCAGGGTGATCTCTTGCGTGACATCTAATGAAGAATGGTCATCAATTTCAACATAATCATTACCGTCGAACTGAAGGCAGGGCCCATCGCGACCAGTGACCCATCTGGGTCCGTTCAGCTCTCCATGATTTCCATTTTCTGAGGAATCTGATGCATAGGACCCCTCGTTCTCATTGAATGCCCAGTGAGCAACAAGGCTTGAAGAGACCCTCGTATTACACCCACTGTTATCTTTCCGGCATATGTCATCACCATCCTGGTCAGCAATCACTAATAAAGAGCAGGTTAGAAGTATCAAAACTGCACCGGCTATAGACAAATGGAAGATCATCAGCTTCATCATCTCACCTCTTCTCAATCAGAATATTGGGCTAGTGCTATTAGAGGCTATTAACGAGTTATCTCACGTACACTGGCCCATTATTAATATTTAGAATTTGTGACAGATCCGAACTCACATCCGATCTTGGATCCTACCCCTCAATACCAGTAGTAGAGGAACCTCTCGAGGTAGTTGTTGACCATCTCAGGGTTCTCGATATGGGATTGATGGCCGGCCCGGCGAACTATCTTGAGCACGGAGGTCTTACAAAGCTTGTGGAGATACTCCGCGTGGCTGTATGGGAAGACGTTGTCGATGGTCCCTGCGAGGATGAGGATGGGTATCTCTATCTCATGGAGCCGCCTGTCCGACCTGAAGTGCCACATGCTCCTGGACATCTCCAGTATCGGGTAGACATCTGTGTTCACAGCATCCTGCGATATCTTTTTCGCTCGGTCACTGCGACAGTTCGGATGCACGTTGATGAGGTGGCCCATTATCCCTCTAGTTCGCATGCTCCAAGCGAACGGGTATCCTACTGGAGCCCCAGCGGATACAATACCGGACACAACACCTCGACGGATGTTCCCTGTGGTATGTGAGAATATGGCAGCCTCTATCTGCTCCTGGTGGTCCAGGACCAGCTGTTGGGCGATGGCACCCCCATATGAATGTCCAAAGATGATGGGCTTCTTATCGGTCACACCGGCCTTCTCCATGAGCTGCCACATGATGTCAGATATATGGTCGATGCGGTAGTATAGTGGCCTGTCCCGGGATGCATTATGACCCGGGATGTCCACGGAGATGCATCTGAACTTGTCCTTGAACGCATCCATCTGCAGTTCGAAGGCATGGCAGTTGGAGCCGACACCGTGGATGAAGAACAGCGGTCGACCTGAGCCTGCTTCGATATAATGAAGGTCGGAGCCATCCACCTCGACCCAGTTGGAGCTGTAACCGGTCCTGCACTCGTCCATGACCCTGCCCAGATAATAATTGGATGCTGGAGTATTAACAGTTGCGGTTTAGATATTCCCATGAACTGCTCCGGCCGACGGTTCGAAATCCCAGAGATGATATGAGAATCCGAGGTAAAAAATGGACCTGAAAGGTCCGTGTGGGGTTTACCCCACCCATTTTGATCGACCTTTTCTGAAAAGGTCGAACGGAAAAAGTGTCCCATAATTAGTTTATATACTCCAAAATATGCAAGAGCATGCACGGTTACAGCAAGTCTTACATCTTGAGCATAATTGCTGCGGCCGTGATACTTCTTATCGTTCCGACCATCTCGCTCGGAACGTCCACCAATGGTTTGGGACCAGAGAACGCTGCCAGATCCTCCGACTGGCAGCTCCTGGCCCAAGACACATTCTCTTTCCAACTCACTCCCGACGAGGACCTGTCATTCAGGTACAACTCCACAGCTGATGCCTTCCAGGCAGACCCAGGGTTCGATGTATACCAGGAGATAAACCAGACAGCAAGAGATGCTGTGGACCGTGCACCACAGTGGCTCAATGAAAGCTTGTGCTGGAAGTTCAACGAGCTCTCCGATGTCCAGCAGGTCCGCTTCGCCAATGTCATCCTCACCCCCAGCGTCAACCTCTCCTACCTGGACGAGATCGCGTTCACCATAGCGAACATGCCTGTGGAGATCTTGACCCATACTGCGTTCGACGAGGACTGCCTCATCCAGAACGTCGACGAGGCATACAACATCTCCAAGGAGCTCAAGTATGCAGACATCGTCGACACCCAGAAGGCAGATGGTGAGCACTCCACCGTTGTCTACCAGGTCCCAGAGGGACAGATCACTCTTCCAGAGGAGATCTATTACTGGTTCGTGGTGACCCCCAGGTCCAACATCGAGATCCCTGGATACGCGAACCCGGACACAGAACAGTACGCAGATTCTGATACTGGTGTCTGGTGGCGTGGATGGCTCTACAACAAGACCGACGATCCGGGTTATCCGGTCCTGTCCCACTATCTGGCCAACGAGACCACCCTCTGGAATGGCACCATGAACGGTATGGAGAACAACGGAGCCGTGGGTGCTGTCGGTAGATGGCAGCGTGAGGTCCTACCCGACTGGTCCATTAACGGCCAGAGGACGCATCACCCGGTGATCAGCTACAAGCATCACTGGGGTTACTGCGGCGAGAACTCGGACATGCTGGCAGCTGGAGCAAAGATCGCTCTCATCCCATGTGTCCCGTCCCTTACACTTGAAGGATGGCACGGTTGGAACGAGTTCTACGAGCGCGGATGGCACCAGTGGGAGGCCTACTCTGGAAACGTTGACAATCCTGCTGCAGAAGGGGGACCGGGTGGGGTCTCTGCCTTTGTCTCTTTCAGAACGGACTCTGCTCAGATGTCCATCACAGACGGGTACACGTTCACAGCGAATTTCACGGTCAACGTCAAGGACGCGAACGGTATGCCCGTGGATGGAGCCACAGTAAAACTGGCAACAGCAAGCGAGTTCAACAATCCTTGGGAGATAGGCATCATCGCAAATCACACGGACGTCAACGGTAACTGCTTCTTCCCTATCGGTATCAACTTCAATTATTTCGTTCACGTAGAATCCCAGCTTGGTCACTTCCCAGCCCAGACCAACTCCCTCGTGCAGGCCGTAACGATAGCCCAGGAGGGTGTGAACTACACTTACAACGTCACGCTGGGTGGGGTCTTAACGGACAAGATGGCAGAGCCGCTTTACGGTCCGGATGACGATTTCATCTGCCGATACACAATCAATGCCACGTCGATCTCGCAGACGACCCAGATGTACGAGGATCCCTTCGATTATGGTCATACTCTGTACGACTCCTATCCCGAGGCGACTCGGCTGACACTGCTATTTCTGGACCCAACAGAACATGCTGCGTACGATGCCGGCTTGGCCTTCACCCCTGCACGGGTGGTCCATATCTCTACTGGTGAGAGCATCAACGTGACACTACCCGATGGGATAGAATACGAGGTCGTGGCCACAGGTCGATACCAGCCGTATTCCCACACTACAGCAACTATCGACGTGACGCTTGAGAGATACACTGGTCAACTAAGAGCGGTCATTCTTCGACCACTACCAGCCACCTACATCCTCGGGACCACCCTGAACTTCACAGGCAAGGTCCAGCCATACATCCAGTCCATGGGCCCCTACACCTACGAATGGAGAACGAACCTCTCTGCTTCACCGTTGAGCTCGGACATTGATTTCCAGGTAGGCCTGGAAGTTGGATTCCACAACGTCACTTTCCAGATATCCAATTCATCCGGACCGATCTCAACTGACTGGGTCCACCTCAGGGTGAAGCATCCCAACAGGGTGCCTACCTCGAACATCTCATCCCCAGCAGAAGGTGCGGTTTTTGGAAGCGGAGAGCCTATCTACTTCTCTGCCAACGGCTCCAAGGATCCAGACCGGGATATCCTGACCTACGAGTGGTACATCCCAGACCAGGATTACCTTCTGAACTCTGATAAGTACCACATCCAGTATCTCGTTGCAGGGAGCTACTACCTGAAGCTTACAGTGTTCGATCCTGCTGGACTGAACCATTCTTCCACAGTTAACTTCACGGTCCTTGCTCCGAACTCCCCACCAAGTGTCGTTATCCACTCGCCCACCTGGGGCATGGTCAGGTACAATGACACGCTCATCTTCCTTTCGGCGGAAGGAACTACGGACGATGATCCAGGTAACCTCACATACTGCTGGATAAGCTCTGCTCAGGGAGTTATTTCAACCAAGTACGAGGACTACGTTTACCTGCTCCCGGGCAACCATACCATCAAGCTCTGGGTGAACGACTCGGAGTACAACCTCTCTGATGAGGTCTACATCAAGATCCTCGACCTGCCCGCAGCGCCGAACAGACCTCCTGTTGCTAACATAAGTTCACCCCTGGAAGGAGCTGAGTTCCCAAGCTTCACTATCATCATGTTCCATTCCAATGGAACATACGACCCAGACGGGGACACCCTGTTCTACAGGTGGATGTACAAAGGCTCCATTCTATCGGAGGACCCTGGATGGACCACCACGTTCGGTGTTGGTGACCATGGTATCACCCTGGCGGTCTCCGATGGTGGAGACTGGGTGGAGACCACTGTGTTCATAACCATCTTGGACAGGGCACCTGTCATCGAGGTCAAGTTCGGGAACACCACCTTGGCGTATGGCCAAGAGCTCACTGTCGGTGAGAACGATACGCTCTTGTTCGATGCATCGGGTTCCACAGACCCAGAGGGAAGCACACTGCAGTTCGTCTGGTATGTGGATAAGTTGACCAAGAACCTGAACCCCACCTACGGACCCGACCTTGAACCCGGTTTCTACGAGCTCATGGTGGAGGCCCGGGATGATGGTGGTAACAAGGTCTACTTCAAGTTCAATCTCACGGTCCTGAACACCTGGGATCCGCCAGAGCAGCCACCACCAGAACAGCCACCACAGCAGGATGATGATGTGCCAAAGGAGGTGTCGGTGATGGGATGGTTCGTTGTTGCGATCATCGCTCTACTTGTTGTGGCAGCGATAGGGTTCGTGATCTATACAGTGGTGCTCAAGAAGCAGGACGATGAACCTCCAGAGCTGGAGGATGATGATCCGTACAGCGATGAGTTCGATGATGAACCTGAAGACGAGGAAGATATGTTCGACGACGAGTTCGATGATGATGAATTGGATGATGATGAGTTCGAAGATGATGACGATGAAATAGACATGGAGGAAGAGGAATGAAACTGGAAATTACCTCCCATGTCAATTTCCGCATCAGTATCATTACATATGTCAGTGCATGTGTGGATTAGCTTAAATAACAATAGTGAAGGTCTACGAAATCACAGTAATCAAGGGTAGATAGCGGAGTGGTAAAATGAAGCGAAGCATAACGATAATGATCTGTCTTGCCTTCGTCCTCCTGGCCGTGTCGGCCATGGTAGCGACCATAGGCGCAGAGACCGAGAATGCAGCACCAACGGCACCGACCACCAGGTTGGTACCAGTAAGCGAATATCCCCAGTTCAGGGGAGATTGGGCAGGTACGGCCAACTGTTCAGCAGATGGCCCAGGAACATACAACCAGTTGTGGAGCAAGTCCTTCGGGACATATTCCACACCTGTTGTGAAGTACGACCAGGTCTACCTGTGCACCAATGGCAACATCCGATGCTACGACATGGATGGGACATCTGTATGGACCTACAATTCAGGCCAGAGCCATACGAGCACTCCATTGATCTATGGTGGAAGGTGTTACGTGGCGGGCAACGATGGTGTCCTCCGATGTCTGGATGCCAATGCAACTGGCACTGGGACCACGACCCAGTACTGGACATACACCCCTACAGACTCCATCTCTGGTTGCTCAGGCTCTGTCCTTACTGATGGAACCAATCTCTACTACACCATCAAGAGCACCGGTGACAACCTGCAGGCTGTGAAGCTCTCCGATCACACAGAGGCCTGGAGCGCCACCTTGGGTGGCTCTACCGGTCTTGAGGCCTCACCCTCCTATTGGAACGGCCACATCTACTGTGGTGGTGGAGACTCTTACTCCGGCGGGGTCAACACGCTCTACTGTTACAATTCTACGACAGGTACTGAGGTCTGGACATATGCCACACCAGACTCTGTCTGTTCCACACCAGCCATTGCATACGGCAATGTCTACTTCGCAGCTGGTGATGGCTCGATGCTTGCCGTGGATGCTGTGGGCAACGGTGACGGCACAACTGACCTCGTATGGGATTACACCGTCGGAGGCGGCATGTGCTGTAGC
>JANQNL010000089.1 GCA_028279585.1 Thermoplasmatota archaeon | reverse complement strand
CTGTCCTTCCATACTTCAGGTCACCGATAAGAACTACGTTCTGACCAGCGATGCTTCCCTTCTCCTTCTCGATGGTGAAGAGGTCGAGCATGGTCTGGGTCGGATGCTGGCCTGGCCCGTCGCCACCGTTGATGACAGGGGCCTTTGATACAGAGGATGCCAGTCTTGCTGAACCTTCCCAGGGATGTCTCAGGACGATTATGTCCGAGTATCCATCTGCCATGCGGATGGTGTCAGCAAGGGTCTCTTTCTTCTTTAGCGAGGATCCCTCCTTGCCGGTTATCCCAATTACAGATCCTCCCAGTCTTGCCATTGCAGACTCGAAGGAGAGCCTGGTCCTTGTGGACGGCTCGAAGAACAGTGATGACATGATGTATCCGTCGAGGATCGTGCTCTTTTGATCTCCCTTGGCAATGGGCAGCATGTCCTTGCCCACGTCCAGTATGTGCTGGAGCTCTTCTTTTGAGAACTCTCTTATCGAAACTACGTCTCGGTCCTTGAAGTTCATGTGACCTACCAAAAGGGGGAATGGAGGATGACGGCTTATAAACTCTTCACTCGTGGAGAAATTAGCTCAATGAGAATTGCGACCGGTTGATGTGCTAGGGGCTAGAGGACGACCTCTGAAGACCCTTGGAAGAAAAGGTTACCCGATGTGCCGTTCTACTGGAGGCTAATGCTGTCACGGCTCATCGGCTAATTTTATTCAGTTAACGGGCTTCAGAGGTCGTCCTCATCCCACCCCAGGTCATCGTCATCATCATCATCCCACCCCACATCGTCGTCGTCATCGTCATCATCCCAGTCGTCATCGTCGTCGACCTCTTCATCGTCGTCCCAACCGACATCGTCATCCTCCTCCTCTGCCCCATCCTCGTCCCAGGAATGCTCCTCCTCCCAATCATCATCCTCGAGTAGGTCCACATCATCACCCTCTACCTCTTCCTCCTCCTCGGGCTCTTCTACATCGAGTTCCTCCTCTTCCTCTTCCTCCTCTGCGTAGATCGGTTCCTCGTCGACGAACTGCTCGTACTCAGGTTCTTCAGCTGGAGCTGCGGCAGCGGCTGCCGGCGTGTCCTGGAAGTAGGCTGCATCGTTCTGGTTGTACTGGGTAGATCTTGGCGTTGGCTGCTGCTGCCTGCGTGGCTGCTGTGGCCTCTGATACTGCGGCTGGGCACGCTGCTGCTGGTGTCCACCACGCTGGTAACCCTGCTGCGGTGCCGCCTGCCTGTTCTGCCTGGCCTGGGAGCGTTGTGAGGCCTGTGCCCTCTGCTGCTCACGCCTGTTGTCCATCTCCTTGGACTGTTTCCTATTGACGATTATCACTATGATTATCACGATGAGGACCACGAACACGAGCATCACGATGATCCACATGATCGGATTGTAGAGAAGATCGCCCCAGTTGTCCCCACCGTCGCCTCCGTCCTCTCCATCTACCGTACCGTTGCCACCACCGCCACCGCCATTGCCACCGGTGTTGTTCTGGACTGGTTCTCCGACCGTCTTGAACGTGAGCCTGAAGTCCTCCTTCATGTTGTTCCCAGCTGAATCCTGGATGGCCGAGGTCGGTATCAGGAGCTCATATGTGGTATTGAACTCAAGTGTCTGAAGCACAGAAAGCTCCATGTCCCGGTTCCCGTCCATCGTGGTGTAGTAGACATCGATAGCAACGGTGGCATTGCTACCTACAGGCTGTAGGACTATGAGGGTTCCGAAGCTCGGGTTGTACTTGATGACCTCGGAGTAGGTTATCCTCATTCCAGGCAGGTTGATGCTCACATCCTCCTCTCCCTCAGTGATCGTGGTGTTCACGATGTACGGGTAATCCCTGGTCGTGAAGGTAAAAACGTATGGCTCTACCATTGGGTTGCCTGTGACGTCCAGGATCGCTGTGGTCACGGTGACCGTGTAGATCTCCTCGTCAGGAAGTCCTGCGTTCGGAGTGAACATGACGACGTTCCTCCAGGCTCCTGGAGAAGCTACGCCAGGAATGTTTCCGCTGACACTGCCCTCGAGCGTTACGCTTGCGGCAGTGATGGATGCCTGGTCCAGTTCCTCGTTGAAGTTTATCCGTATGTCAATGTCACCAGCAACATCATGTGTTCCATCCTCTGGAACCGTGGATGTTACAGAAGGTGGTGACAGGTCCTCAGTTACTGTAACTATCAGACTGTCGGTGCTGAACTTGCCTCCTGTGTCCTCCACACGGAGTGTCACTGGGAACACACCTGCCGTATCGAACTGATGCTCCACGACCACCCCGTAAAGCTCTACAGCAGAGCCGTTGAGATCGATGGACCAGGTGAAGTTGGCAACGTCAAAGAACATCGGATCGTTGTCGGACGAGCCCGAGGCGTTAAGTTCTACGATGGAACCCTTCGGCACATCCTGGTCAGGACCAGCTTCAGCTATCGGAGTTGTGTTGTCGAGCACGTTTATCCAGAAGTTCTCTGTGCCGATGTTACCGGTCGGATCTGTGACGTAGAGGGTCACCGAGAAGTTCCCAGGGGTCTGGAAGTAATAGTTTGTGGAATATCCCTGAAGCTCTACTTCATCACCACCGACCCAGAACTTCCACTGGAAGGTGCCAGAGCCGAACAGGGTGATGTCGTTGTCCCACGACTCCAGGGCAGAGAGCGCAAGGAAGCTGTCCTCGACAATGGTGGTGTTCCCCGGGCCCTTGGCCATCGGTGTGATGTTGTCAATGGCCTCCACGTAGAACGTGGTCATATGCGTGTTCAGGGCGTTGTCCTGGATGGTCAGCTCGAAGCTGTAGTTGCCCTTGTCGTTGAGCAAGCATGTTGGGGACGGTCCGTAGAGGTATCTTGTCCATGGGCCCTCGTTGTATTTCCAGGTGTAGTTGTGGATACCTCCAAAGCCTGGGGTCGGGTCCACATCGTATGAACCTGTACCATTGAGCGTGAAGTTCAGACCGATGTTAATGGTCATGTCCCCTTGGGAAATGGCTATCGGGTCTGTTGTATCAAGGACTATCATCTTTACAGCGGACAATGGGGATGGCCCATTGCCCCAGGTATCTGTAGCCCTGACGGCGTAGTAGTTGATACCCTCTGCAAGCGTGACAGTAAGGTTCCAGTATCCCGTTACGTTCGCTGTGACATTGTCAAGCCATATGGCATTTGCAAGGTCTGTGGCGTTCGTCACATTGGAGAACACCTCGACCGTGGAGAACGGTTCTGCGGACCCGAACAGGTCCATTATCGGAGTCGCTGAAGCGTTCAGTGGATAGTCGATCGATGGTCGGAGTGGTGCGAGGTTGTCCAATGGTGTGGCGTTGGTGATGTTGGACAGACCGATGTTGAAGACCTCATCGTACACACCGATCTGGAAGTGATACAGGAGTCCAGTGGTGAGGCCGACTATCGTTGTCGTGCCATTGCCTGCTGTGAGATTGGCGACCTCGTGCTTCGTCCCGTTCCAATCCTCACCAGTGTCGTTCATGTAGACAATGTAACCCGTCACGTCGTTGAGAGGGATGAGCTCCTCGATGGAGAGGTTCCAGGAGAGGTCGATGCTGCCACCCTGGTCCATGGGTGTGTCCCAAGCTGTAACGTTGAGTGGGAATGCTGGGGCCCTGTCATCACCTGGTCGTCCCGCCACCTCAGAGGAGTTGCCCCAGTGGTCTGGGACCTCGTCCCGGGCAGAGACGATGATGTAGTAAGTGGTGTTGTCGACCAGCCCTGTGAGCTGTGTGAAGCTTACACCTGGGCCTACGGCCTTGACCACGCTCTTGTTGCCACCAGCACCATGGCCAGTGTCGTTTATCGAGATGTTGTAGCCGAGGATGTCCATGCCGCCACCCACCGCAGGATCGTCGGGCGACAGTGTCCATGAAAGGTTCAGGACACCGCCGTCGTCACCCTGTGCATCGGTGACCGTCAGGCCTGTGACGGCGCCTATGACATCGTCAGTTGGAGTTGCTGACACGACCGATGTGCCAGCGTGGTTCGGGACCTCATCATAGCAGGATACGTTGAAGTGATACTGGACGCCGTCCGTAAGTCCTGTGGCCTGATAGGAGTTCGAACCGGCTGTGACCTTGGCAAGTAGATGTTTGGTCCCTCCGGCACCTTGACCGGTGTCGTTGACCCATACCTCGTACTGAACGATGTCCATACCACCGCCGATATCGTCTGCAGATACAGTCCATGTGACGTCGATAGTGTTACCATTGTCAGCTGGGGTGTCGGCTGCTCCTGCTCCAGTTGGCGCTGCACAGACATTGTCTGCTGGAACTGCTGAATCCTCGTTCGAGTCTATACCCTCGTTTGGCCCATCGTCAGCTCGCACGGTAAAGTAGTAAGTGAGACCGTCCGTAAGACCAGTGGCCGTGTAGGAGGCAACGCCGGAGACGACCATACCGATGTAATGCTTGGTGCCCCCTGATCCCTGGCCTGTGTCGTTCATGAAGATGTGGTATTCCTCAACATCGTTGTCGCCACCGCCATCATCCACGGAGAGGGTCCAGCTCAGATCGATGCTCTTCCCGTTATCTGTAGGTGTGTCAACAGCAGTTACGCTCGTTGGGGGATTTGGAGGTGTGGTGTCCGCAGTGACCAGGATCCTAGCCTGTTGTCGTTTACCTTCGGCTCCGATATTGTCTATGTAGATGGTCGTGGCGGTGCCATTGGATGTATAATTCGTGGATGGGTTGGTGGTGGGATCGAACGTTGTCTGCCCGTCGTTGGACGACCAAGCGCCCGAGCTAGGGCCATTGGTTTGCCTGTACAATCGATCTCCGTTCGGGTTCACTGGATTTTCGATCATTATTGCGTAATCATCATGATCGGGAGGGCCATCATTTATTCTCGTCGGAGCGTCAGTGCCGCCGCTAGCATAAACTATCGAATCGTTGATGTGCCATATGAGAATACCAGATTCAGGAATTCCTGCATCGTAGGAGGAAGTGTTGATCCGTCTGTTCTCTATGAGGAAGAACTCCCCATTCCCTGGAGAGTAGTTGGGTAGGTTCACGCGATAACATACAGAGTCATTGGTGGGCGAGGATGTCTCGTTGATCCAGTGGTATCCCTGATTGTTGTTTGCCTCACTGACGACGATGGGCTGGGTCCATCCAAGGGTGTACTTGCACCATGCTGAAAGATGGGCAGGGCTTGGATTGCCGCCGTAGGTGTTGTAGGACCCACCATCCATGAGGCACCAGTCTCCGGCCACAGCACCATAGCCATTACCAGTTCCAATGTCGGAATCGTAAAGGTCTGGGAGGCCCAGATCATGTCCGAACTCGTGGCATATGACTCCAACTGGGACACTGAAGTTCGGGTCCTCTGGGTTGACGGTGGCGGTCTTGACCTGGATGCCATCGTAGGTTCCGAACCCTGCTCCAGTGTACATTCTGGAAGGCCACACTAGGTCCCTACCCCAGTCATTGGCTCCGCTGTCATCATCGGGTCCAGTGTTCCCGGTGGTGTCCCGGCCATAATGGTTCTGACCATTGCCTGAGAAGATGATAATGAGATGGTCCAGGACGCTATCTCCGTCCGTGTCATACTTGGTGAAGTCAACACCAGCGGTGTTCGCTGCTGTGCACGCGTCGACAACGAGCTGGTACTTGCCACGGGTCCACATGTTACCATCCTGGTCCGAGCCGTCATCGGTCGTGTAGCCAGTAGCGTAATAGTCCTGTCCATAGTACTTGCGGGTGTTGGAAAGTGAGAGCCACTGGTTGTTCACGGCACCGTTCTCTGGTCCGCTGGAGAGGTTGATCATTCCGTATGAGACCTCTTCGTAGTACTTGGCCACGGAGTTGTTGGCGCTTCCGTTGGCAAAGACTGCATCCTCTAGAACGTAAGCGGGTCTTGTGGATGAGACGTCGGAGAACTCTACGAGAATAAGGAGCACTGTCTGGGTACCTTCGACCACAGATGGCTGGTCAAGTAGTGGCTTGGGGCCGTTGTCCAGGAGTTCCTGGGCCTGGCCGGCCGCGGATAATGCTGGATCGGGGAGGAACATGTCCATGTGATGGAGGTTTAGGTAGTCTGGGTCAACTGACCTTCCATCTGGGCTGACATCGAAACCTGGTGTATGAAGATGGTCATGCTCAAGGCCATGGGCATGAGCGTAGGCGTGAGCATCAATGTAGTTCTCATCTGTGATGCTCTTCATCTCTGGCACCTCAGATGCAGCTGGCATTAGAACGATGGTGAGCCCAGCGGTGAGCAGAAGAAGGGTTATCGAGACGATCAAGATCCGTTTGATAGAACGACCCAGCAATGACATGTATGTACCCCCAACGAGCAATAGGACAAGCCCTATGGCTACGGGTACGGAATTATCTAGGAACCACCTTAATAAATTCTTGCACTACCTTTGTTAAAGTATGCATATTGGTAAATAAAGGTCGAACTAGGTCAGTACGAAAATAGGGCTGCTCGGGGAGTGGTCCTACGAAAGTATCTTCTTCGCCAGTGCAGGTCCGACAACCTCGGCCAGGTCTGCTTCCTTTGCCTTCTTGACCTTGGCGACAGTGGTGTAGCCAGCCTCGAACAGGAGCTTTGCCTTGGAGGGACCCACACCGTTGAGCTCGGTAAGTGCCTTGACATCGTCCGAGACCTTGGCGACCTTGACCTTCTTGACCTTCTTCTTTGGTGCCTCTTCCTCGGTGGTGGCTGCCTCTGCGGCTGCCTCTTCTGGGTCCTTGCCAGCTTCCTCTGCCTTGGCCATGGCCTCCTTGATGGCCATCTCCTCTGCCAGGGCGGCGGAGATCTTGTCTGCTGAAGGGAACACGAGGATCTCGGACTTTGCGACCTCTACCTTTTTGAGCGGATAGATGGCCTTGCACTCCTTGACCATGGTGTCAGAGAGCGCTCCGGTGGTCATGTCCTTGACGAAGAACGTGAGGGTCTTTTCGGAGGCCACCTTCTCGATGACCTTGCCCATTATCTCGCGGATCTGCCTCTGCTGGGAGGTCTGGATCCTCTTCTCGGTGATGGCCAGAGGCTTGACCCTGACCTTGTAACCTTCCTTTGTCATGACGTCGTAGACACCAGCGGTCTTCGACCTCTTCCTCCTTGTCAACCTTCGCAGGTAGTCGGACGCAAGACCATGTCCGATGAAGGTGGTGTGTGCATCTGTTCCAGCGACCTCGGTGACCCTGAAGTGCAGCTTGATGTGCATCTTCGTGAAGTCTCCAGTCAGGTCCTGGAGAGAGATCTCGAGGATACGTCCAATGACCTTTTCTGGATCGTCTGCCAGGGTCTCGGAGACTGGAGTCCTCTCATACATGTCAGGAGCCAGTATCCTATACCACTCCTTTGCCTTCCACTTGTCCTTGAGCTTTCGTGCCACGGCGCGATTTGGGGTCTTGCTTGCCAATACATTCCCTCCGAAGGGGTTTTTTGGAGGTCCATTTTCGGGCCTGTGATGACGGTCTGGCCAACCACAAATACCCGGAATGGGGGATAGGGTTAAAGGCAACACTAATAAAAACCTTTCCACTCAGTGGTTTTATCTTATTGGCCTAGTAAGGACCATATATTTATATTCCCACTGTCGTGTAACTGTCCGTATAGGCCCGAGGGAACTGTACATGGCCAGGTCGACCCTGTTAATGCTCACAAGCCTCTTGTTCATCGGTATTCTGTTGCTAGTACCTTCGGGTATCGACACAGTTGTGGCCGATGATACAGAGGACCTGTTCGGTGGCTCCATGGGTAACGCCTTCCTCGTGCAGACATACGGGGACGCTATAGGGGATACAGCATCTGTCTGGAACGGGATCAAGAAACCCGATGACAGGGTGGACATAGTCCGATGCGGTCTGGCAAAGGACGCTGACTTGCTAATGGTGGCCGCAGAGATGGTCGGTGATATCGACGCGAACTCATCGGTCATCTTCCAGTGCAGGTCCCCGTCTGGTGAGGCCGAGAGCGACGAGTTCATCTTCTCCTACTTCCAGAACTCCTACTACATCACAAAGGACAGTGATGGGTCCACAGCGGAGGTTTCTGGTGTCATCGATGGAAATATCATCAGGATAATGATGGAGACGGACCAGCTTGCGACGTTCACAGGTGTGCTGGAACTAACGCTATTATTTGTCAATGCTACATTAAGCGGTGCTGATGTCTTTGATACTGCCATCTACACTGTGAACGTCATTGACGATGTGACGTTCGACACCATCAAGGTCAAGGTCATGGACCATCAGACCATCAGCTTCACCTTCAAGGAGCACCACTCGAACGGCTCCATCGTCCGTCTTGCCATGGATGAGTCTGCCAATGACCAGGTCTCCGAGGGCGAGGTGAGCTCGTACGAGGAGAAGCTCGAAAGCATCATCAACGGGACCGGAGGCTTTGGCAGTGATCCTGGGGACGTTGTCGTGGACCTTGACTCGGACATCACAATGAACGGGAAGGCCCCTGTATCCCAGAGTGTGGAGGTGGAGGTGGACATCGGGAGTATCAGGGTCTATGACCATGCATCCCTTTCGATAACCACTACTATCGTTTACGCTTACGATAATGAGGACAAGGGGTCACTGGATATCTCTGTCCCGATCGGTCTACTAAAGGATATCTCGGAGGACCGAGAGCCCATCCCAGGCCTCATCGTGACCATTCCTGAACCGTTCGAGTACGATACGGATGAGATGGACCTGGAGCTTGAGGAGTTCGTAGACAACCGGACGTTCTTGTTGGAACGGACCGATGTTCTCGGCATGGCCTATTTCGATGACCTGGACAGGATAGTTCTCAAGGCCCATGAAAAGAAGGATGACCCTGGCCCGATGGACATGGGGCCATATTTCTTCATAGGCATCCTGTTGATGGTGGTAACATTCATGGGGGTTGGGTTCTACTACTTCCAGATGCGCAGGGACAAACAGGTCTCTGGGGATGGGGACGACGAGGATGAGGAAGAGGCCCCACGCGGTCCAAGGTCCAGGGGAGGAAGGAAGCATCGCAAGCCAGGGCACAGGAAGAAGAAGGGGTGATCCCCATACTGGACCTGTTCATCACCGTCGTTCGAGTGATCTTTGCGATCATCGTGATATTGTTCCTGCCAGGTTTTCTCCTTGTCAATGCCCTCTTTCCAAAGAAACGTGAGCTTGATGAGAAGGACCCATGGCTTGTTCGATTGGTGTTCTCGGTGGTGTTGAGCATTGCTGCGTTCATCGCAGTTGGGTTCTTTTTGAACTCTCTTGGGGTGAACTCAGATACAGGGTTGGGGTATTTTTCTACACCTTACATCCTTCTCTGCCTGGGTGTTCTTTGTGTGGTGTTCCTTGGTCTTGGGATATGGAGGGGGGCGTATCCGTTCATCTATGATCCTCTGAAGGCCAGGACCGGTGTGAAGGTCGGTGGAAAGGAGAAGGATAATATGGAAAGGCTTCGCGAGGTGCGGCTGGAGATCGCGGACCTGAAACGAAGACTATCCGTGCCTTTGAAGGACAAGGAGAAGGAAAGGCTCGAGGAGAAGCTCGAGAAGCTCCAAACGGAGAGGGAGAAGATACTGACGGAGTTGCGGGGTGGGCCGGATAAGAAGAAAAGAAGACCATAAGTTCTCTCCGTCAGGTCACCTTCATCGAGAACTTACGGACCCTACCAAACACTCCCGACATTGAGCGAATGTGTTCTTGGGTCTAGGAGAAAGCGTTGTGATCTGCTTGTTTCCTTTCTCCAAGAAAAAGGAAGCATAAGTGAAAGTTGGGCCATTAGCCAGTGCTAAATTTCAACTTCCACATTCAGCCACCTCCCACACACAAATCCTTATTACCATACCTTACAATAGGGTGCGGACGCATCATGGCCGAGGACGAGTTCACCTTCGAGACCATACACCAGGTACTTCTCAAAGAGAAGAAGTACAAGCGGCTGGGAAAGCTCGACCAGCGCTTTTGGGAGAATTCCCAAAAGTTACTTGACGACTACAAGCAGCGGTATCAGAACGAGCTTGCCCAGCAGCCGGACTCATTGATAACAGCAGAGCATGCCTCCAATATCCGAAGGCTTCTGCAGCAGATCAATCATATCCGGAGGCTCAGGGAGAGGAAGATCCTGTTCCTGGCACTGGAGATGATCGATGATGATTCCATGGAGATAAGGAACCTGCTCAAGCCTGAAGAAAGGCTCATGGAAGAGCTTACGGCCATGTTACGCACCTCGAGGGAAGAGAACCGCTTCGAGTCCGAGACGCAGGTACTTCGCAATCTTGCTGCTGCTGAGCTCCCCACCCGGATGGAACCTGTACCCCCTGCCGAAGAACCACCTGTTGAGGACAGCTTCACAAAGCAGCCTGAACCTGAGGTTGTTGTGGCAGAGCCAGAACCGGAAATAGTGGAGGAACCAGAGGTCCCCGAGGAAGATGGGGACGAGCTGGAGTATGTCAAGGTGCGTATCAAGAAAGGCGAGGGGACCAACAACTTCCTTGCCCATGATAACAGGAACTATGTGCTCCGCAAGGAGGACATCCTTTACCTTCCAAAGATCAACGCAGAGGTCCTTGTCCAGAGGGACTTTGCAGATTTCGTTTGAGGCTGTAAAATGATCAGGCTCGTTAGGAAAGAGGACCAGGAACAAGTGGACTTCTATGTGGTGGATGCACACCATCATCTTGGTAAAGAGAAGGAGATAAAGAACCTCAATCCATCTGGTCCTGACGGCAGCTACTACTTCCTTCGAGCGGTACTATTCGGTAACCAGTGGAAGGATGGGCTGGTCAAGGAGCTGGAGGATAATACTGACGAGTATGCCTATACCACAGCAGGCCAGGACCACAAGCCCATCGTGACGCAGGCAATAATGGCCAAGCTCATCGAGGGAGACCCACCCTTTGCTGGCATCGATGCCACTTCCATCTTTGACAACACAACGGTTGCGGACAAGATCGTTGCGTTCCCGATGCACGACGAGTATCGGGAGAAGGACGTGCAATATTATGTCGACAAGGGTGTCGAGACCCCGATGTACGCCTTCTCGAACGATAAGGTCTCCAAGATCACTCACAGGTATCCACATTCACTTCGATACTTCCCATATGGCAGGATCTACCCCCACGCTTCGGAGGCATGTACCGAGGTGAGGCGGGCCATCACACAGCTCGGGATGACCGGGTTCAAGCTCCACCCCAAGTCCGACGCATGGGAGATCGTGTGCCAGGAGCTTGTGGATGTGCTGAAGGTCACATCGCTCTACGGCGCACCTACCATCTACCATACGAGCTTCCTTTCTGAGGTCGTCCAACTTCATGAGATAATCCGGATGACCGTATCTCAGATCATTGAAGAGTCGGAGCTGAAGAACGCTACGAACTGGGATGCTGAAGATCCAGTTCTGAACCTGGGCAAGGATGATAAGAAGAAGCTCATCGAACTTCGCCAGAGGCTCATGGGCCTCAAGGTCATCATCGGCCACTGCGGTTGGCATTCATCCCCAGAGGAGTTCCGGATGTTCACCAATCCTCACCTGTTCGGTGAGATCTCAGGTATCAAGGGACAAGTGGTCCTCAACTTCTTCAATGCTGCAGAGAAGTACTTCGATCCGAACTACTTCCATGACGAGACCATACCCACCATCGAGGCCCCGGAGGGCCTTGTGCGCGCGGTCTATGGGAACATCGGGTTGGGTCCGATCCATACCAGGTGGTCGAACAAGGTCATGTTCGGTTCCGACTATCCGTTCCTGGACCAAAACCAGTCCATCGACGTTCTAAGGACGTTGATGATGGTGGACTTCCCGGGAACCGAGACCGATATCGAGAACTTCCTTGGGACCACAGCATTACGTGTGAACCCACCTCACTTCGCTTCACCACCTGTGATGCGGAACCTCATTCCACCCGAGACACCTGCGATGCTCTCTCTTGGTTTTGATGAACTTAGAGACCATGTGGTCCAGGCTCTCCTGACAGGAGCTTCTGAAAGGGAAGGAGAAGAAAAGGTCGCGTCCTTGTTCATCGATCCATTGATCGATGCGTTTCCAGTGGAAAGGGTCCGGACCGAGGATACCGTTCTCACGCTTGTCGAAAAGGGTGGGAACACCAGGGTGTTCCGTCTTACACCTGCTTTCAAGGAAGTGGATGGGGAGAAGGCTCTCCTTGGTCTTGCCAAGTGGTTGACGGTGGAGGATATCAGAAAGATCGGGGACAGGACCATGCCGCTGTCGGTTGCTGCGGAGGGCACTCTGTTCGATACTATTTCTGATGCGGATATGGATGAGGAGCCTGAAGATTTCATGTCCGTATAGCCCCCATTTCCTGGACTTGGTAACAAGAAATTGTTCAATTCTCTCGATCGTGTTAGCTGGCATGAAAGAGAGAATTGAACAACCTTTCTTTTGTCCAGAAAATGAGGGCTGGGACTGAAATCTTCAGGCTCTTATCAACGAGTGACCATCAACGATTCATAACTCTTCTTCGTCGAACTCCAGCCCCTCATCATCTTGAAGGTCACTACCTGAAAGATCTGAAGAATCACCAGATTCGAAGAGATCGTGGTCATCATCATCCAGCTCGAAGAGGTCATCGTCCACATGCTCAGGCTCCTCCTCCTGCGCACCAACCCCCTCGAACGCGTCATCGTCCTCGAACCATTCCTCATCATCCTTGTTCTCCGGAGGCGGTGCCATGACGATTCCGTCGAAGACATAGGCGTCATATCCAGCCCTGCGCTCTGGATCGAGGAGGCAGTCCTTGGCCTTGTTGAGGATGATCATCTTCTCCGCGTCCTCTTCGTTCACGTCGGGGTGGAGCTGCTTCGCCATGGACCTGTAGGCTTTCTTGATGTCCTTGTCAGAGGCGAATTGCGTGAGGCCTAGGAAGTCGTAGTAAGTAGTGGTCCATTCTCGAGCATCAGCTTGGTCCACGATGAAGTCATCCTCTGCAATGCCGTCGGGCATGTCTGGTGGTGTCTCTGTGGGAGGTTCACCTGGTGGAGGTTCAGGGTTCTGTATGCGGGTCATTACCAGGTGGAATGCGATAGCTGCAAAGATTATCAGAACTATCGCAAGACCGACGCAGACCGGTGCGAAGTTGAAGCTCTCTGGTTCTTCCGCCTTCTCATGGACCAGGATGGTCATGCTGGCGGTATCGGATGAGCCTGCAGAATCAGTGACCGTGACCGTGATCGTATGTTGGCCTGGAGATAGGGTCGTGATGTTTATCGAGTTGCCTGAACCTATGTTCCCATCGATGTCGGAGGTCCACGTCACGGTGTGCTCATCTCCTTCCATGTCGAGGTCGATGTCAGAATAATCCACTGTCCCTGCGTAGAAATCTCCTTCTGTTATCTCCCAATAGCCACTTCCCCATACCCACCAGATTGTGGGGACATCGTTCGTGGGGGTGACGTTCACCCAGATGTCCATGTAGCGCTGTTCGTACTTGTCATTGACCCGGATCCGTATCAGAGTGAGACCGTTGAAGTCCTGGGCTGGTTCTATCCACAGGGTGAGATTGTCCAAGATGGCTGCAGAGAGATTGCTCTGCTGGGTGATGACGAGGTTGAGCTCCTCTCCGTCAGGATCGATGATGTAATTCGTCAGGTTGAGATAGAACCTGCCTCCATCCTCTGTGATGTTCAAGGTGGTGTTCGTTATCATTGGTGGTTCGTTCACGTTCAGGACTTGCAGAACGAAGGACTTGTGGTCCCATCCTCCATTTCCATCGTGTACAGATATGCTGACGTTCCAATGCCCGATGTCCGAGCTGTCTGGTGTTCCTCGAAGGATGCCATCAAGGATCCCTATCGTTAGGAAATCACAGTCGGCCGAGAGGTTCCATATCAGCGTGTCATTGGTAGGATCGATATCCTCTGCATCATAGTCCACATAGTACAGTTCGTCCTCGTTCACGCTCCATACATTGCCTGTGGTGATAATTGGGGCATCGTTGGTATTGTTGACTCTGAGCGTTGCATTATACCAGGCATACGATCCTTCTGAATCCTGGACGCGGACATTGATAAGATGAGTACCTACATCTTCATTCTCTGGAGTGCCAGAGAGCTTGGCTGTGAAATTGACGAAACCGAAGGTGAGGAAGTCGGGTTTTACTTGGACCGAGAACGTCATCCCGAAGATAGTGTCCTCTTCATCGAAGACGTCTATAGGCAATGTACACATCTCATCTTCGTTGCAGTAAAGCATGGTCGGACTATTGATCTCAGGCGGATCGTTGACCTCGGTCACATGGATCAGAACAGCTAGTTCTGAACGACCGCCCATATGGTCCCAACAGATGATATCTATCGAATGTGAACCAACATCCTCCTGGATCGGTATGCCTATAAGCCTTCCATCATAGATCTCTAGCTGGCCCTGGAACGTGTTCGATTCAACTCCCCAGGTAAAGACGTCCACTCCAGGATCGATATCCGTGGCGGTGTAGTTCTCCTCAAAGACATGGTCCTCATAGGCAAGGATCGTGTGGTTGCCAAATATCTCAGGATCGTCGTTAGTATTGAACACTTCAATGACGACAGTAGAAGATACATTGTACAGCCCATCATAATAGGTCACTTCAAGGATGTCCGTCCCGACATCATCATTTGTAGGTATCCCGCTGAACTTGATACGCAGTTCTGTTGAAGACCACTCAACAATCGAGATATCCAACCATGGTAATTGTGGTATCACAGTGACCTCGTAGTCGCTGTTCAACATATTCTCATCGATCACCATCAGATCAGTGTCCAGATATGTATCCTCTTGAACTTGGATGTTCTTGTTATGGAGATATGGATAACCATATGGACCGGTCAATGGAAAATGATCTTGACCGCCTGATCCGGATATTGAGTAAGGTTTGTCGACGATCCCATCACCATCCGCATCAGGTGATGTCCAATTATCCCAGAAGTTGCCTTCTGTCCAATCGTCCCAATCGTTCGAACCGTTGAGGTCGTAACCTTGTGAGAACGCTGCACCGTTGGAGAAGATGTTATTATGATGAATGGAACAATCGGAAACGAAGGGTCCTAAGGACACTGCATACTGAGTGTTGCTCGATATCTCGTTCTCTGTGATGTCTATAGACTGCGAGACATCTAGTACATTGATCCCAGACCCGAGGTTCCCATGGATCTTTGTGAACTGGATAGAACAATCATGGGTCTCCCTGAGATGGATACCATCCACACCATTGTTCTCTGCTCTACATCGCCAGACATCGTTCCAGCTAGAGGATAACCAACTGGCTTCGTTCCTCATCATGAGACCATACATTGCATTGTCGTTGAAATCGCTCTCAAAGAGGATGGCATATTCGCAGTCCACCATATCGAGTCCATGGAAATCGTTTCCATTGAACTTGCAGTAATTGATATCTGCATGATACATCTGGGTCATCCGAAGACCGTTGACTGATCCTGTGAACTCACACCGGTTGAATGTTATGCTGTCAGCCTCTCGGACCTGTGGGGTTACCGTTCCCCCCTGGAACCTGCAATCTTCGAACAGATGGTCTTCTCCCTCCTGATTATGATTGGTCAAGAACAATGGGGTGCTGGAGGCGTTCATAGCAGAGCAGTTGATAAGCGTGAGCTTGTCATCATCCCAAAGATATGCTCCTGCAAAATTATCATCCATGTCACAGTTAACGAATCGTATGTTCGAAGAGAATCCGACCTGGGCTCCGATCGTACTCCTGCTCAAAGAAGCATTAGTGATGTTGACCCAGTCGGTTCGATAGATAATGACCTGGCCCCAATCTACACCTTCCGCTACTGGGAAGGCATTGTACTTGATGAACAGAAGCGGACGACCGTTGACCATGTTCGTTGGGCCCATGTGAAGATAATCCCAGAAACATGTGTCTGTCCAATCCATAAGGGGCTGTGCAAGCGAAATACCGCAATTTGTGAAATCGTTGTTGTTCAGATTGATGAGCAGACCATCGTAGATGTAGCATCCAGCGGTCAGGTTGGTGAAGCTGTTATACTCGAAGGTCGAATCTGTGGTCTCATAGATGTAGAGGCCATTGGTTCCACCATTGAAGGTCGAATTGTGAAGATGGATCGTGCTGGTGTATGTTGCCCATAGACCGTTGTCATTATTTCTGAACGTACACCTATCGACCTCGAGGTCTTGTGCCCATGACCAGATGTTCACTGCCCTGGCGTTCCTGATAAAGGTACACTGGCGGACCTCTGTGTAATCGCTGCCATCATTGACACCATCTCCGCAGTCAATGAACGAAGTGCCAATAATATCGTTGAACTGTGAGAGATAATACAGTTCGATCCCTATATCGCATCTTGCGAACTCACAGTTGGATATCGTCCCTTGCATCGTCGCATGGAACATGATGCCTCTTTGATTATCGTTCGAGGTAACGTTGGTTGCTTGGAACGAGCTGCAGCTATAGACCTGCAGACCTCGAGTGCTGTTGGAAACGTCTGTATTGGTGACAGTGTAGAAGTTGCAGTTACTAAGGATCACCTGGCCGATACCACCGCCTATCACCACCGAATGTGTGTTCTTTCTGTAATAGATCGGAAGACCATTGACCTTGTTCGAGCCATTGATCCAGTGTGAGTCCCAGTGGCTATCGCTATCACCACTCAGGGTCACACCACAACCAGACATGTCGTTGAAACCAAGCTCCATTCTTTCTGATTCAACACATGCTATGGCACAGGCTGGACCATCGAAAGTGTTGTTCGTGAAAGTATTATCCTCGCTATATGACTGGTGAATGCCATTGGATGATGGACCAAGGAACTTGGAATCGTTCACGAGGGTGTCGTCTGCGTAGAAGATCGATACATCGACGCCATTGTCAATGAATGTCATTGAGTCTATGTTCAGGCCGTCTGAGAACCGGATGTTCATTCCCCGGAGATTATTTCCGGAGATAAGACCCCCGAAGAACGATGTTCCATCAGCCAGATCATTGTAGACCGCCTCTTCATCATTATCGATCAGGGATACGTTGACGAACTTGATGTCGTCGGAATTGATCACATACAGACCTTTCTTATCGTTGTCAGAGCTGTTGAAGTTAGTAACGTTGACGAACTGGCAATAATTGACTATCAGGCCTTCTCCACATGTGATGGCTGAACAATTATTGATGTTGATATCATTACAGTACAGTGCGTAGAATCCAGGGTTCGCTCCGGTTACATTGACCCCTTCGATGGTGACCCCCGAGCAGTTCATCAAAAGGACCTGTCCAGCTTCACCAGTATAGGTTCCGGCGACCATATTGTTCAGGTGCATTACTGGTTTACCATTGACCAGGTTCGTAGCATCTATCGAGTGGGACCCAACATCGTCCGCGTTCGCACCTGTTATACCGAAGCCGCACGTGATGAGAGAATTATCCTTGAAATAACACTCTGTTGCATAGTTCAACCCTATCCCAGAACCATCAATGTCGCCGTCTATGGTGCAATTCTCCACTGAACATTGTGATGAACCTGAGAATGAGATGCATGACCTTCCCGCCACTGAGCAGTTATCGATCCTGATGTTGTCATATGATCCAGGGTCGACCACGATGGGAGACCAGTGGCTCGAGGTCAGATTGAATCGAGAGACCCTTGCGCCATTGGTGTTGATATCAATGGTCCTCCATGTTTCTCCTATCATTCTAGTGCTCTCTGAGCCATTTCCAATAAGGTCGATCATTGTCGAGATCGTCACGGTCTCGTAGTATGTCCCGTTCCACACACGCACGGTATCCCCCGGGTTCGCTGCATTGATCGCAGCCTGGATCGTAGTGTGGTCCCCATTCCCGTTCGGGTCCACCACGATCTCCGCACCAACAGCCCCAGCAGGCCCTGGCCCGAGCTCGAGCACCAGCGGCAGCACTGTCATGACGAACAATGCTGTAAGAACGATAGCGAGGCCTCTCGCTAAGGGTGTAGAGTGCCGGGACCCAAGCTCACTCATGAGTGAAACAAGAGTTCACTTATATAAAAAGAAATTGGAACAAAGTTTGCACCTGCTACACTAGGCGTCCTCTTCGTTGACCTTCTTCTTCATCTCGTAGAGGACCTGCAGTGCCTGCAGCGGTGTCATGCTGTCGAGATTGAGCTCGCGGACCTGTTCTCTCAATGGGTCCTCGGTCTCCTGGGTGGCGAACAGAACGGTCTGGACGCCCTGTGTTCCGTCCGGTCTCTGGAAGGGAACCCTTGCAGGCATGGGTTTGATCTTTGGAGCTGGAGGTTCTGCGCACTCTTCCTGCTTTCCGTTCTCCCCCTCCAGAGCCTTCTTACCGTCCTCCACCAGCTGGTCCTTCATGTGATCGAGGGCATCGTGCTCCTCGATGGTGAAGAGGACCTGCTTGGCCCTGTCGGTTACAGTGCCTGGGACACCTGCGATCCTTGCGACCTCGATACCGTAGGAACGATCCGTGGAGCCTGGGGCGATCTTTCGTAGGAAGACGATGGAGTCCGCCTTTTCTTTTACCAGGATGTTGTAGTTCTTGACACCGTCCAGGTACTGTTCGATGTCTGTGAGCTGGTGGTAGTGGGTTGCGAAGAGTGCCTTGGCCCCCATGCACTTCGGGTCGTGGATGTACTCGCATACGGCCCAGGCG
>JANQNL010000114.1 GCA_028279585.1 Thermoplasmatota archaeon | reverse complement strand
AGGTCATGCTTCGACCTGGAGCAGCACATGGAGCATTCCTGTGCAGACCTGCGTGTGTTCAGGAAATATGACGAGCCTGTCCGGATGGTCAAGCGTGTGGCCAAGCCGAACAATGGGGTCATCGGACCGATGTTCAAGGCACAGGCCAAGGCTGTTCTTCAGGCTGCAGAAGGTTTCACGGATGAGCAGCTCGAGACCCTGGCCAATGGACCGCTTACACTTGATATTGGTGGAGAGTCTGTAACTATACCCCCCGAGTGCTTCGAGGTCGTGGAGGAGGAGGTCGTGGAGCACGGGGAAAAGTTCGTCCCATCGGTCATCGAACCTTCATACGGTGTTGGCCGAACTTTGTTCACGCTCCTGGAACATGCCCTGGAGGTCACCGAGAAGGTGGACGAGGAGACCGGCAAGAAGGAGCCCTACACGATACTTCATCTCAAGCCGATCGTCGCCCCCATAAAGGTCGGGGTGTTTCCACTGATGGCCAAGGACGGGCTGGACACAATGGCGGAGAAGCTCGACCAGCAGCTGCGGGATGAGGGCCTTACCACGTTCTTTGACGGTTCCGGTTCCATCGGTCGCAGGTATGCCCGGGCAGACGAGGTCGGTATCCCGCTTGCGATCACTGTGGATTATGATTCTTTGGATGATGCGACGGTAACGCTGCGTGACCGGGACACCACGCATCAGGTTCGGGTTCCTGCAGACAAGGTCGTCGGCGAGGTCCAGAAGGTCCTGGCTGGCAAGCTTGCCTTCGACGATGTAGAAGGTAAGCGGCAGCATATCATCGATTGAGATCATATCGAGATGTTGCGGTCGAGCAGGTAAGGGGGGGCGTGGCCCGAGCCAGCGGAGACCGCTGGGCGGGGAGGTAGGTGGGAGGGTTGTGAACATTTTTGAATTCCACGTGGTGTAATTTATATACCCTGCCGGGCCTATCCTGAATTTGATATTCGGGAGACGAATATCAATTTCAGGGTAAGCCTAATTTTGAACACTATAGAAAGTTATTATCAAAATTGGGCGATAGCCTGAACGTTCTCTTTCCCAGGGGGGCTAAATTGCGAAAGAAGGAGAACCTTTTCGCGGTTCGAATGATAGTCATCATCCTCGGTATCTTAGCAGCGATAACGCTGCTAGTTATCGGTTTTCTCTTCATCGAGGTACAACCGATGCTCATCCGTGACATTGACGAGGTCCAGGGTGCGAACTCCACCATCATCCAGATGGAAGTGACCCTGACCAACGATGCAGAGGCCGACTACCTCCCGGACCCTGCAGCGTTCCAGCTTCTACTTTCCGATGATACCAGGATCTATGCCAAACCCACCACCGGGGAGATCGAGGAGCTAGGCTGGGGAGAGTCTGCGAGCATGGACCTGGAGTTCGACCTGGGTAACTCTACAGCCACACCCAGGACCCTCATCTACGAGTACAAGGACATCCACCTGGAGGTGGAGTTGAAAGAGACCGACGAGCCGGTCAGGGACATCAGACCAGCCGCCCCATGGACCATCGTCGCAGCGCTTATAGGCATCGGGACTGCTGCATTCTGGATAGTCAGCATGCGATGGTTCCCGCTTGACAATGAGCAGCACCCGGACGAGGCGAAGTGGGATACTGATGGGGATGGGGAGCTGGATCTGCCAAAACAGAGCAGGATGGCTGGGCAGAAGGCGCTTGAAGGATGTCAGGGTAAGAATCGCAAGAAGAAGTCCTGATGTCAGCGTTTGAAGCCACAATATTTATTATTGTCTCTAGTTGTAATACCATCGGTGTATTAATGCAGCTTACGCGCGTGCACGTGACGGTCGTGGTCGTTCTACTAGCTTTTTCAGGCCTTATGATGTTCGGTCTGGATGAGGGTACTATGGAGGCGGAAGCTGCAACTATCATCAGTAGCTATGAGGTATGGGACGAGCCTGTACATTGCACTTCCAATGTCTGGGTGCAGGATGGAGGATACCTTTTCATCGAGGAAGGCACCTTGATACAGTTCGACCCTGGTGTGGAGATGAAGGTCGATGGCGGGTTGAATATCAACGGGACGTACGAGAACCCGGTCCTCTTGACCTCCACAGATAACTCTTCAACTCAGAAATGGAGTGGGATAAACATCTACGATGCAAGTTCTGTAAGGATCAATCGCACAGAGCTCAGATATGCTGAGTGGTCCTTGAATATTACAGCTACCGATGATTGTCTGATCATGGTCAATGATATTCACCACTGCAAACGCGGCCCTTGGTTCCATAACTGCCACGCATGCAACATATCATACAATTTCATACATGATATCGACTGGGAAGGAATGCAATTGGAGTACTCATCGAACAACACTCTTTACAAAAATAATATTAGTTACACAAGCCGCGGTATCACCATGAGCATGAGCTCCGATCGGAACATCTTCAAGTACAATGAGATTTACGATAACTACAACGAAGGGTTGGTCCTTGAATCCTCTGATAATGTGGACATATGGAACAACTACTTCGGTTACAATGGTAGGTATTCCAGTGAGCAAGCCATCGAGATCAAGGAATCGAGCTACAATGATATCTCGGACAACAACATCCACAAATCGGGAAGTAGTGGTATCCTCATTGGTTTCAATACCATGGCCCAGTACTCATCCAGCAACTGGATAGTGGGAAATGACATCGCAGGTAATGGCCATGATGGAGTCCAAATGGACACTTTAGCAGTTGGGACGACCATTTGGTCCAATGAGATCCACGACAACTCCAGGTATGATGTGTCATGCTTCTATCTTTTCTCAATGAACATATCACACAATGCTATGTATGGAAGCGATCAGGGCATCCATTTTGCAGACAGCGTTGGTGGGACATTCTATGATAACGTGATAATGAACCATGACAACGATGCAATATTTATCAAAGGGTCCTATGAGGTCAGAGTCCTGGAGAACTTCATCTCCAATGAACCAAAAGGTGTTCAGTTAGAATCGAGCTTCGATACCAAGATCGATGGGAACACTATCGAGAACGTTCAATGGGATGGGGTGTTCGGTGACACAGACTGCTATGACATCCATATTCGTCAGAACGAGTTCACGAACATTGGTATGGACGGCATCCACTTCTGGGGAGCTGACATCAATTGTTCAGGTAATAATCTCACGGGTTGTGAGAACTACGGTATCCATGTGAACGACATGGATTGGGGCAACATCGATAAAAACAGGATAATCACCACTGGTGTAGATGACCAAGGTGTAGCTATCAAGATAGGAAACTGTGCAGAGGTATACACCTGGGACAACTTCATCAAAGGGGTACAGGACATTGGGATCGATGTGACCACGAGCAATGTGTATTCCAGCTACGACGTCATCAAGGAGGTAGGAAATGCAGACATATTCCTGCTTGAGAACGCATTCATGGAGACACGATCATCTCATTTCAACCATGGGCAGGTAACGGTCCAGGGCAACTCATTGCTCGATGTGTACTATGGGCTCAATATCGAGCTTCTGGATGAAGAGGGTTATTCGGCCAGTGGGAACATTGACATCAAGGATGCTTATGGCACTGTAACCAGCTACATGGATACCACAGGTATTTGGGATCACGAGCTTCATGGTTATATCAGGGACGATTATGGACCAGATTATTCAGGCTCCGAATATGAGATCCATGCTTGGAAGGACAACAAGCTAGCATCGGCAACGGTGGACATGAGAGAGGATGACGTCAACCTCGCACTGACACTGCACGAGATGGTGATGTTCAATATCCCAATGGAGTTCCATATTGTCGAGGACAGCCCATATTACTTCGACTACGATGGCACCATGACAGGTGATGGTCCGTTCCTGTATACCTACAATGAGAGCGGGAACCTGACCATCGACTGGCCAGATATGAACAAGCTGCAGTTCACTGTTAGCCCCAGGAACGAACACTGGGTAGGCGTCGAGGACATCAGGATCGAGGCCCTCGATATTTGGGGAGACACAGCAGAACACCTTATGACCATTATCGTCGGTGAGGTCAATGATGTTCCTTACATAGACCCTCTGATAGGCGATATCACCATCGATGAAGGTGATGGGGGCTTCGTCCTTTCACTTTGGGGCCATGGCCAAGACCCAGACCTTCAGTACAACCCTGATGAGACGCTGTACTGGTGGGTGGAAGCTCCACCAGGTGTCCAGGTCGATGGCAATAACAATACCGACAACATCACACTCAAGGTCCTTGATCCAGACTTCTATGGTGAGATAGGCTTAATGGTTCACCTAGAGGATTCCTATGCTGCTAGAGCTTCACAGCAGATCAAGCTATATGTCAATTCGGTAAACGACGCACCCATTGTGAACTCACCTGGTGACAGGACCATCTCCAAGGGTATGCCAACCCAGATCGATATGACCTCATTCGTGTCCGATATCGATACCGATTTCGATGACCTCTCACTTTCTGTGGACTCGAAGTATGCCTCTGTTGAGGATATGACGTTCACACTGGACTACCCAACAGGGATAGACCTTGACCAAGAGGACGTCAACATCTCCGTCTCTGACGGTATCGACACAGGTTGGACCATCATCACGATCACCCTAGAGGAGACACAGACCTACACCATCAGTGGAGTTGTCTACTACGGCGAGGGAGGACCGATCGACGGTTCTGCCAAGGGATGCTTAGTTGAAGCCGTGCCCAAAGGCAGCGATACAGTATTCGTGTCATCTGATGAGCCAGGCGGCGCCCCGGTCGAAGTGACACCGGGTTATGTTTCTACGACCACGGACAATGATGGTGGCTTCTCTCTCGATGTTGGAGGAACTGACGAATACATGTTGACCATAACACCTCCAGACGACCTGCTCGGAATGATAGAGATCGAGGGCGGGGACGGCATGGAGGGATACCTTGTCTCGCAGCGGACCATCAACGTCAACGATGCAAACGTCGATAATGTGGTCATAATCCTGCAGCATTACAAAGTGGGGGATGTGGTACCATCCTACTTTAAGCTGGATGGGACCATATACTTCGAGGATGGACCAAAGAGCGGCCCTGCACAGGGTTGCACTGTGAAGCTTTACTTCAAAGGTACTGACACCCCTATGGTCCAGATAACGAATCCAGATGGGACATATGGGTTCAACGACCTCATCAAGGGTAGCTACAGGATAGTTGTTGAACCTCCGCGGGAGGATGATTGGCTCGAGGGAACCCGTGCAGGTTACAAGACCTACGAGACGGACATGGAGATAAATAGCCATCTCACAGAGGATGTGAACCTCGAGTACTACGATGGAACAGGGCCGATCGATGGAGAGGACGGTGGTGAGAACCCTGGACCATTGAGCGGACCAGGTTGTTTTATCCTAGCGGCTATTCTGTTGCTCCTTCTCATCGTTGTGATCATCATCATTGTCGTCATCGTCATGCGAAAGGGCAAGAAGAAGCCCAAGGAGGAAGACGTCGAAGCACCGACCGCCGACCCATATGCTGGTGTGAAGAAGAGCAACGCCATAGAACCAGAGGTGGAAGGCTCGGACATCTTCGATGAGCATAAGGCGACCAAAGGTAAACCTCCTGTTCGTAAACCAAAGACGATCACCATCGAGACGGGGACGGCACAGCCTATGGAGCCTAAGGCACAGCCAACGCCAGTTGAGGCACCTGCTGAACAGCCCGCTCCAGCTTTAGAGACCGAGGTCCCGGACGAGGTCATAGGCCTTGAGGAGATGGACCCGATACCAGAACTGCAGCCCCTGGAGCCAGAGATAGAAACGGCCCAGACGGTGATGGAGGAGATGACCGAGGCGCCACCACAGGCACGCATGGACATGCTTGCATTACCTCCGGCCAAGGTCATGACGGACGATTCCGAGACCGACATGGGCTCATCCATCGACGAGATCCTTGTGATAAACCGTGACGGAATGCTCATGGACCACTACGCAAGAACGCAGTCGTCGGAGATAGACAAGGATGTGTTGTCGGGAATGTTGACCGCTGTCCAGAGCTTTGTCAAGGATTCCTTCGGTTCCATGAACACTACGCTCAAGAGGCTGGAGATGCAGGACTTCACAGTCCTGATCGAGCCTGGCAAGCACATCTCTGTTGTTGGTATCACACGTGATAAGGATAACAGGGAACTGAACGATCACTTGCTCAGAATGATGCGCGAGGTTGACTCCGAGATGGCTGAGAAGTTCGAGGCGTGGGACGGGGATATGGAGAGCATTCGGGATATTGATAAGTATATCCAGAAGCTGTTGGAAGGTGGTTATGAGTAACCAACCGGGCCAGCCTTGGTGAAAAAAGATTGTGTTCTCCTATGGGCTAAGCATCAAGTTGTGGGAGAACACAACCTTTCTTTGGCTGGGCCGGTTGGTTACCCCTGGAAGCAGCTTCTGGAGATACTCCTGGAGAATGACTATCATCCACTCGAATGCAAGCATTGTCATGTGCGAAGAACCTGCCTTTTCTTCCGCTGGGACTGTGGGTTACTACCGGAGAATGACCCATTATTCGTGAGGAGGCAGCTCTTGTCTTGGCTCCATCCCCTCTATACCTGTGATATCCTTGCCCACACCATCATTGTCCTCCCAACCCTCGAGCTCCGCCTTCTCCTGACCCATGAGCTGCTCGATGTAACCGTCCAGGAACACGAGCTCGTCCACATCTCCATCCCAGGCATTGAGCTGCGCTCCCTTCTCAAGCTCCAACTTCTCCACGAACTCGTGGGTGGCCTGCTTGAGGATGGCAGTCTCCTCTGTGGTCACGAGAGTGATGAGGTTGACCATCTGACCCTGTGTCATGATGATGTTGAACTTGCCATACTTGACCTCGTCGAGAGTACCCTCGATACCGTCGAAGGAGTCATTGAAAAGGGAGTGGAGCGCGGTGAGCATCGATGCAAGGATGTCCTTGTCCACAGACGAGCGGGACTGCATGGCGAAATGCTTCAACAGGATCCCATCCTTGTTTATGATGAACAGCTCCTCGATCATCTTGGTGAGGTCCGTCTTCTGCTGGGAGATCACCGTAGCTGGGGGTAGAGCTAGGTACTGTTGGTTAGCACCTGCGTCCTTGATGTTCTGTAGAAGCTCTCCTAGGTCAACAACAGGTCCAGGTGTGATGTCGATGGTGCTGGATTTGCCCATGGAGTAACCGTCGTGGAACTTCTTCTCAGCAAAGATGTCCGAGGAAGTTATCTCCACCTCAGAGACCGCCTCTGCAGGTGTGGCCTCCATGTCTCCAGACCGAACTCCGGCGTATGGGTCGGAGTATGGTTCAGGCATGTCTTGTTTGGGTTCGGAGGTTGGTTTGACCTCTGGTTCTGGTTTCGGTTCCTCTTTCTTCTTTCCCCGTGTCACGATGAAGATGATAGCGACGATGACGATGACCAATAGGATAAAGGCGATCACTACAGCTGCGATGATGAGCATCGAGTTGTCATCCGAACTGGAACTGCTCTTTTCCAGGGTTGGGGTGATAGTTTTAGAATCGGTCGGAGAAGGACCACCCTGCCCGGTAGCGGTTATCTCGATGACATAGGTCGTTGCATCGTCCGAACCATCCGTCTTGATGGTGACCTGGATGGTTGTTGACGCACCCGCCGCGATCGTTACTGGGTTCTGTGAGAACTCCAGTGTCAGGTCTCCGGTGTAGGAAAGGTCGAAGTCATTTTCCATGTTTCCAGTGTTCCTGATGGTCAGGTTGAACGTCAGGTCCTCTCCTGCCTTGAACTTTATTGATGGTGAGAAATCTAGATCAAAGGAAAGCTCGACGCTCCATCGAGATGGTATGAAATCATCCTCCACATAGAACGAGAACACATCGGAGGTACATGACCCCTCATCCGTTCCATTGAACGGGACCACGGTCCAGTAGTATGTCTCATCTGGAGTTAGATCAAGAGGAGGAGTGTAGGTCAAAGCAATAACATCATTGGCAACAAGGACCGAGCTGTCGTGGTTTGTTACCAGGTTCTCGTTGGTACCAAGATAGACATCATAGGTGACGTTGAAACCTTCGAACTTGTCGGCGTTCAGAAGCTCCCAGGTGAACACAGGTCTACGAACATCTCCACTGGACTCATCTGCAGGGAATATCAACCCAACGTTCGGGTAGAAGAACTCCGGTATCGCTTCAACAGCGATAGTGTACTCATCGGATACAGCCAGGTTGGAGGCGTTGTCGTATGCTCTCCACCGGATCGTGTTCGTGGAACCCGGGGATAGTGTCAGGTGCACCTGGGCATACCATACTCCAGCATCATATGTTAGGTTCGTGGGGGTCACCCAAGACAACCAATTGTCTGTGCCCACTCTATACGAATACTCAATGGTGCTGGACTTGACACCGGACAGAGCATCGCTGATATTGATGGTCGCCATGACCGAGCCTGTCTCACAGGTCGTTGTCGGTGTCACATCCGAGAACACCACAGGTGTCCTGTCGATGCGGACGGTCATCGGGTCAGAGAAGTTGTAAGTCGGATTGACCAGGTCCACGCATCTGAATCTGACCTGGTTGATGCCTTCGTCGAATGCGGCTGTTGCTTCTGCCCTGTAATAGGTCGTATGGAAGGTGGGGGTGACACCGGTCCATAACCCCCAGCTACCCCCATCTGGTTTGATGGCGTAATCGACCATGGTCGTGTTGATTATCCCGATGTCGTCATCCGTGATCCACAAGGATACGGTCTCTTCGGTAGCGTTCGACCATCCTGAAGGTTCTGTCAAGTGGGAGAACTTTGGAAGGCCTGCATCCACATTGATGGTGTGTTGCAGGTCTATCTTGTCGCATGCTGATGGGATGTCAATGGCTGTAATGGTGTATGTGACATCTGTTGCTGATATATTGTTGTTCGTCGTGTCGAAGTAGAACCTGCCACCATCATCTGGAGTGTAGGTCCAGTTGTCCACACCATTGTCGAGCTTCACCCTGTAGGTCCCAACCTCAGGCGCGAAGTCCGTCCCCTCGTAGAAGACCTGTGGTCCTGACCAGTTCAAGGTCTCTGTTCCAGCGGTCCAACCATCATCAGGTATTATCCAATTGATGTCCCCATCGACAACAAGGTCTCCGGATGTAATGAGGTCGTTCTCAACTTGGAATATGTCATTCACCACAACGGACAATGGTGTCTGGGTGGCACCACCTTTGACAGAGATCTCAACACCGTGGAGTTCCTCGTCAGGATATTCCCAGGTCGGGTATACCACTAGGTCCACCTGCATGCGGCCATAGAGGTCCACGTCCATCTCGGACTCTCCGTCAGGCATGATGAGGTACTCATGACCCCTTATCTGCGTGAACTCCTCGGTCTGGGGGATGAGCCTGAACTCCGCCTCGCCTGGGCCGTTGAGAACGATGGTGATGTTGGTAAGTTCAGCCACTGGACCTGTGTTGTTGATGAGTATCTCGAACGTCACAGGTTTTCCATGGGCATACATGATGGAGTCATTGCTTCCCTGAACGTCGTTGAGGATGCACTCCTCGATCTTCGCTTTGTTGAAGATATTGATGGTCTCATCAACAGCGGGAAGGTCCCAGGAGTTTATTGTGATGGTCCCGCCATACTCTCCCTTGACCCACCTGTGGGACTGATGTGTGAAGTTTGTGATGGTGAAGTTTCCACGGAATAGACCGGAGTCCGATTCTGTCTCCCGAAGCAGTACACGGATCTTGTGTGGGTTGTATCCATCTAGCTGGACATCAACACGGGCGTTGTCTATGGTCCCAGGATTGGCATCATTATTGCCCATCTCGATGTAGACTGTGTCGCCGATGTCGAAGTTCGTTTGCCCTGCTGTAAAAGCAGGATCCTCGAAGGCTTTGATCTCAGAGGGGGATGTGGGTGGATCGTTGATGAAGGGATAGATAAGGTATACCCTTCCCCCATCTTCACCCATTGTCTGGTCGTCACGTGCGGAGATGAGCAGGTCCGGAAGACCATCCCTGTCCATGTCACCCCCAGAACCGATAGGGCTTCCTGACCTCTCACCGGTATTGACCCCCACATACACTTTGGATGCGTTACCTGGTAGGGTCATACCCAATGTCCAACCTGTCCTCTTTCCTTTGATGATATAGGTCATTCCCTTGTCTATGGACCCAGAGTCGCGGTAAGGAGCGGATATGACCAGGTCGTCTATCTGGTCCCCATCCATGTCCCCCGCCCAGATTATCCCAATACCAAGGAAGTCGTAGTTGTTCGTGCCGATGATGGATGCATCCTCATCACCCTCGGACAGTGTGGTCGGCCATGTTCCATCATGACCAAAGAAGATGAAGGCCTTGCCTTCTTTGGCCGAGCTTACGGTATACTGATGACAGGTGCATACCAGGTCATCGAACCCATCTCCATTAATGTCTCCAACTCCGGAGGAGGTGAAGCCTGCTAAAGCATTCCCACCTGTTGGTGCGAACCTGACCTCGGCTGCTGAGACAAGGGTGATGCCTGTCCATGGTAGTGTCTCCCTACCGAAGAACATGTACTGGGTCCCTTTGTTCGTGTTCCTGAACGGGGCTCCGATACAGAACTCATCATATCCATCTGCGTTCACATCACCGATGATCGAGACACTGTACCCCGCCTTGTCATTTACCCCGACACCTTGGAACATGGCATCAGCGTCAGACACGTATTGTACAGAAGGCCATCCTGGTCTTCCAAGGAAGACCCATGCCATTCCTTTGGTCGATTCTGCTTCGGACGCTCCAACTATGATGTCATCCATGCCATCGCCGTTGATATCTCCTGAAGCATCGACCGAAGAACCGATCTTTTGGTCTGTTTCGTTCCCGACTATCCTTTTCGCTGCAATCGTATTGATAGCGCCTGAGGTCCATCTGGTCGAGGAGCCTAATTTGATGTAAACCCTTCCAACATCAGCGTCCCCAGCATCATCGGTCAGATAAGCACCTACCACCATGTCCATGTACCCATCGCCATTGACATCGCCAGATGATATGGATGCGCCGAGGAGCATGGCAGTCTCATGACCCCAGAAGATGGCATCTGCCTCTGCAGCCAAAGAATCGCCTTGGCTCCAGGTCTTACCTGCTCCACCATAGATGATCCAAATGCGCCCAGTATAGACGCCGCTGGTATTGCTCAACCAGGAGGTGATGGCCATGTCGTCGTAGCCGTCTCCGTCGATGTCGCCGAGGATGTGGCAACCGCTGCCAGTGTTCTTGTCGGTGGATGCTCCTAGGAAGGAGGCTGCAACCGTGTCCAGTGATATCGGTGTCGCCTCTCCGGTGGGTATGATCGTGATGATGCCTGCCACAAGAAGTGTCAGACAAACTGCTAGGGGGATGATGGTTTGGAGGGGCTTTCCCATGATATCACCAAGGGGATGGAAAGCATGGGTATAGTGTATAATAATGTATTCGTTAGATTATGAGTTCATTCTGCTTAGTGAGGAACGAGATACGGAGCAAGCTCCGAAATATCCAACAATGAATCGATGGTCAGAACAAAGGAAGCGTAGGTCTGTTCTGAACATCGACCTTTCTTCAATCATTTCGGAGCTTGTGGAGCTGTCTTGGTCCTTACTATTTTCTCGAGTAACCATCTATCGACCATCTGGTCAGAGTGGGGCCAGTGAACCTCCAGACCGTGAACGATGAAGAACGGTTGCCCAGACTGCTCCATTGAACATCATTTGCATCACAGTCTGGACAATTCTTTGTGGTAAGTTCACGATCCTACGGTTCACTGACCCCACTTTCAGTAACCCCTGCCCATAGCACTCATATACCCCCAGCCCATTCTGACCTCCATGGAGCCCCGACGCTTCAAAGTGGTTGCCGAGTTCGAACCCACAGGCGACCAACCCGATGCTATCTCCAAGGCAGCGGCAGCTTTGGAGCGAGGGGAGCGATACGTGACCATGCGCGGGGTGACCGGCAGCGGCAAGACCTACGCCATGGCCAAGATCGTGGAAGCGACCCAGCGTCCTACGATCGTGATGTCGCACAACAAGACGCTCGCGGCCCAGCTGTACTCCGAGCTCAAGGCGTTCTTCCCGGAGAACGCGGTAGAGTACTTCGTTTCATACTACGATTACTACCAGCCGGAAGCCTACCTTCCAGCGTCCGACACGTACATCCAGAAAGAGGTGGACATCAACGCGGACCTAGAGAAGCTTCGGTATTCTGCGACCACTTCGCTTCTGACACGACCGGATGTGATCATCGTCGCATCCGTGTCCTGCATCTACGGTATCGGTGTATCCCCCGAGCGGTACCGGGACATCCACATCCCCATCGTCAAGGGTGGGGAGCTTGTTTTGGATGAGACACTGGACAAGCTCGTTCATCTCCAGTACGAGCGGACAGGCTCCGAGCTACTTCGAGGAAAGTTTCGTCTGCGCGGTGACATCCTGGACGTCTTCCCCCCCGGCATGGACCTTGCCATACGGGTGGAGTTCCTGGGGGATGAGGTGGATTCCCTATCGCTCATACATCCGGTCACTGGTCGGACGCAGGAGGAGCTTCTGCACTACATGATCTCGCCCGCCAAGTTCTTCATCACCGAGGAGGGCGGGGTCGAGGTTGCGATGGAGGCCATCAAATCAGAGCTTGACGAGAGGGAGGAGGAGCTCAAGGAGGCTGGCCGGATGCTGGAGGCGTTCCGTCTTCGGCAGAGGACCGAGTACGACCTGGAGCTCATCGAGACCATCGGCTGGTGCTCTGGCATCGAGAACTACTCGCGGTATCTTTCGGACAGGAATGTGGGGGATGCTCCGTATACCCTCATGGACTACCTTCCCGAGAATGCGCTGGTGATAGTGGACGAGTCGCACGTGACACTTCCACAGATCAGGGGGATGTTCGCGGGGGACAGATCGCGGAAGAAGAGCCTGGTAGAGAACGGGTTCAGGCTTCCATCAGCTTTCGATAACAGGCCGCTGCAGTTCCCAGAGTGGGAGGACCGCGTGAAACGCGCTGTGTTCACGTCTGCGACCCCAGCAGAGTTCGAGTTGGACAACTCCGAGACCCTGGTGGAGATGGTCGTCCGTCCTACCGGTCTCATCGACCCAGTGGTCGAGGTCCGGCCAATGGATGGAGCGGTCGACGACCTGGTCCACGAGATAAACGAGACCGTGGAGCGTGGGGACAAGGTCCTGGTCACGGTCCTTACCAAGAAGTTTGCCGAGGAACTTGCAGATTATCTTTCAAAGATCAAGATACGTGTGCGCTACCTCCACTCCGAGATAGACACGCTCGGACGTATCGCGATCCTCAAGCAGATGCAGGAGGACCAGTTCGACGTCCTCGTAGGCATCAACCTTCTCCGTGAAGGATTGGACCTACCCATCGTAGGCTTGGTTGGTATCCTGGACGCAGACCAGGAGGGCTTCCTCCGGTCCACAACATCCCTCATCCAGACCATCGGCAGGGCTGCAAGGAACGTCAACGGCAAGGTCATCATGTACGGGAACAAGGTGACCAAGAGCATGCAGGCCGCTATCGATGATAACACTCGCAAGCGCAGGACCCAAATGGCCTACAATGAAAAACACGGCATCACCCCCACCTCCATCCCATCCCGGTCAAGAGCTGTGGAAGGGTTCGAGGCATACCACGACTTCACTGTTAAGCCGGATACACCTAAGTTCGACTTCAACGACATCGTCAACAACGATATGCTCGACGGAGCGGTGGAAGCACTGGAGGGTGACAGGGACGTTGCCATCGAGGTCATCGACAAGCTGGAGCAGAAGATGCGGGAGTATGCTCGGGCATGGGAGTTCGAGAAGGCCGCGATGCTCAGGGACAAGATCCTGCAGATCAAGACAAGGATAGAGATGGAAGAGTAGCGGGTTGGTAGTTCTTTGGAGGAGTCATGAGGATATATGTTGATACATCGGTCATCGGAGGTGTTTTCGATACTGAGTTTGAAAAGTGGTCTAAAGCATTGATCGATGAGATAAGGGATGGAAAAGTTACCATGATCCTTTCCGATCTGACCCTTCAAGAGTTAGAACAGGCACCAGCCCAAGTCTTTGAAGTGATCAGTAACATCCCTGGAAAGAACATCGAGTATGCGTTGCTAAGTAATGGTTGTAGAACACTTGCTGAAGCCTACATGGATATTGGGGGACTATCGCCTCGCTTACTAATTGACTCTCAACATATTGCTCTAGCGACCATATCTGAAGTTGATGTTCTTGTAAGCTGGAACTTTCGGCACATCGTTAATCTTGAGAAGATACAATTCTACAACAATGTAAATAAGGACCATGGATATACTAATATTGAGATAAGAACACCAAGGGAGGTCCTACATGAAGGATAAAGAGTTCGATTCAGTTAAGATGATGAGAGATATCAGGGAGAAGCTCTCAGAATCGTTCCAGGACCCCGAGGTCGAAGATCAAGCATTGGCCAAGATCAGGAAGAAGTACAAGATAAAAACCTCCTGAAACCTCCCTACTTTTCTGGATAGGAATCTGTAGTCCTATAGTCTCCCCATTCCTAATCCTTTTATAAGTGAACCCGAATGCATCATCAAGGGACAGAACATGCCAGACGACGAGATACACACACCAGTCCTCAACCTACAGACCACCCAGACCAAGCGCGCCAAGGTCATGGCGATGATCCTTGCCGGTGGTGTAGGTTCGAGGCTCTACCCGCTCACCGTTATCCGCTCCAAACCAGCGGTCAGGTTCGGAGGGAAGTATCGTATCATCGACTTCGCGGTCAACAACATGATAAACTCTGACATCTCGTGCATCTATGTCCTGACCCAGTATCGCTCTCACTCCCTCATCAGGCATCTAAACATGACCTGGAGCTTCCTACCAAGATACCTCGGCAAGTACCTGGACTGTGTTCCTGCAAACCTTGGCAAGGACCAGTCATGGTATCTCGGAACCGCAGACGCCATCTACCAGAACCAGGACGTGATCATGGAAGAGAACCCGGACTATGTTGCGGTGTTCTCTGGCGACCATATCTACAAGATGGACGTCTCCCAGATGCTAGAGCATCACTACAAATTGAACGCGGACCTGACGATCGCTGCACTTCCTGTTCCAATAGAAGAGGCTGCGAACAGGTTCGGGGTCATCGTCGTTGACGAAGAGAACAGGGTCATAGGGTTCCAGGAGAAGCCGGACAAGCCCACACCGATACCTGGCCAGAAGAAGTCATGCCTGGTGTCCATGGGCAATTACATCTTCAACGCAGATGTGCTTGTCGAAGAAGTGGTCAAGGATGCCCATGACAAGAACTCCGACCACGACTTCGGAAAGAACGTCATCCCTGCCATGCTCAAGAAGCGCAACGTGTTCATCTACGATTTCATGGAGAACGAGATCGAGGGGACCAGGGACAGAGCTCGGGGTTACTGGAAGGACGTCGGGACCGTCGACTCTTACTGGAGCACCAACTTCGACCTTGTACAGGTTGACCCGATCTTCAACCTCTACAACAAGAACTGGCCCATCAGGACCGAGAGGAAGGTCCTGCCACCTGCCAAGTTCGTATTCTCAGGCCCAGAAAGGGCAGGTGTAGCCATGGATTCCATCGTCTGCGATGGGACAATTATCTCGGGTGCCCGTATAACCCAGTCCATCCTTTCCTACAACATCTTCGTTCATTCCTATGCCAACGTTCACCAGTCCATTCTCTTCGACAATGTGGAGATCGGAAGACATGTGGTCCTGAACAAGGTCATCGTCGAGGAAGGCATCAAGATACCTGACGGTGAGAAGATAGGTGTTGACAAGGAGGCTGACAAGAAGCGGTTCTTCATCTCTGACGATGGTGTGACCGTAGTGTTCAGCCAGAAATGTTTCATCTAATCTTCGAGGACCGTGCGATAGTATGTCACCATCGCACCTTCCTCTTCTTCATGGTCCATTTTAATGTCGCCTTTTCTGCTGGTCATCTTGAGGACCGCACTGAGCTGACCATGATAGAACTGAGCGAACAGCTTGGCTCGTTCCCAGTCCATGCACCAAAGGACCATCTTTGTGACGATGTTGTTGGGTCCATCGAGCCAGTTCTCGAACTCACCGCAGACATACTCGGTGTTCTGGTACTTGGTGTCCAGGAACAGGTCCCTTGGGTCCTTGCCCTTGAACACCGTCTGCCACCTGATGTCGGAGGTCATGGTCTCGAACGCGATCCTGTAGGAATGGGATGTCTCTGGGTCACCCCAGCCGAGCTCGATCTTTTCCAAGAGGTCCAAGAAGTCATCGAAGGAATACCAGCGCTCGTAGATGTAGTCGGTCTTACCGCCTACTCCGAGCTTCTCTAGACCAGCGTTGCCCCACTTTCTGGTAACATAATCTAGAGCATAGTGAAAAAGGAACCCTTTGACCTTGGCCTCTTCCATATACTCCCGAACTATGCCGGGGTTAATAATGTTATCTAGATGGGTCAATGACGCGTGACGATACCTTCAGCTAAGGGATGAACTGGGGGACTAGACCCTCTTTCTGAACCTTGTCATCTTGCCGTAGAGAGCCTCATACTCTTTTGCAGAAGCCGTCC
>JANQNL010000065.1 GCA_028279585.1 Thermoplasmatota archaeon | reverse complement strand
GACCTCTGGGGTCACCTGGTCGAAGTTGTCTGTGCCTATGAGCTTGAGTGTATGATCGCCATGGTCACGTCCGTCCAAGGTGAAAGCTCCGGTGTATTCGATGACCGGTTCATCGTCTATCTGGTAGGTCAGTGACTTGAACCCAGAGAGCGAGTTCGAACCGATGGAAAGAAGCGTAGTGGAAGTGATGTACAGCTTCTCGCCGCTGTCATACTTCGGCTCGTTCGCAGCAAGCCAGACCGAAGGTTTCGATGTGGTTATCGCAAGTCCGAACCCTGTGACAGGTGAGCTGGTCCCAAGGTTATCCACTCCCCATACCTCTACTACATGCCTGCCCTCGCTCTCATCTTTGAGCGTGAAGGCACTGGAGTAAACCTTGTTCGAACCACCATCTATCCTGTAGTGGATCGAGCTCACACCAGACATCATGTCCGTGGCGGAAAGTGATATCGGTGTGTCGTGGGTGATGTTGTATTCGTCCGTTTCCAGCTCTCGATATGACGGGCTTCCAACGGACATGGAGACCGCTGGTCCCTTATCATCCACCAGGAGCTCCACGAGCAGAGTGGGGCCTCTGTTGTCCAAATGATCAAAGCCAGCAAAATACAGCTTCTGTTTTCCTCCAGTGTCGATGGTGATGTCCCCGGTAACATCTGTGAACTCGCCATCATTGAGCTTGTACTCGAACCTCTGTCCACCAGAGAACGATATCGGGGTCGTTGTCGTGATGTTCCAAAGGTCTGCTGGATCGTCCCTGTAGCTTGGGTCGCCCACGACGATATCGACCACTGGTCCGGTCGTATCCTTGACCACCTTAAACGTCGAGGTCGGTCCTTCGTTACCCAGATTGTCACGACCATACACTTCGATCGTCCGTTCGCCATCATCACCTGGTATGTTGAAGGCGGCCGAGAACGTGAACCATGTCCCACCATCTATCCGGTAGAACATCTGGTCTGTTCCTGAACCTCGGTCTGTGGAGTTCAGACCGATAGGTGTGCTGCCAGTGACGTTCCAATTATCGGTATCGCTCTCACGGTACGATGGAGAGCCGATGTCCAGGGATCCCTCTGGACCTTCAACGTCCACATAGAACCAGACCTCCTGTGTCAACTCCATGTTACCAAGGATGTCCGTTGCATTGTACCGCAGACTATGCCAACCCTGGGAAAAGCCTGAGAAGTTCACACTGGAGGTTGATGCAAGTTCCCATGGGCTTGTGTCCTTCTGGACATAGATAGCACCGACACCAGAAGCATTATCGAATGCATTGAGGCCTATCTCTGTGGCCCACGTGATGTTCCAGTTATCCGTGTCGAGGGCTCGATATCTGGGAGTCCCTACGTCCAGGGTCGTAGATGGTGCAGTATCATCGATGACGAACTCGAACTTGCCAGCAAATGGATGAGCATTGAACAGATGGTCCCATGTATTGATATGGATGTAATGGTAGCCTTCTGCTAATCCCAAAGCCCCAATGGTGAATGTACCTGTATAAACGAACGTTGGACCGCCGTCTATGGCATAGAAGACATCTTTCACACCGACCCGGGTATCATTTGCATTGATGCTCAACGTTGTCATGGATGTGACATTGGTCGGAGCGCCATCACCAACATTGTAGTTCGGTTGCGATAATACAAGCTCATAGGAAGGTACCCACCTGTCTAAAAATATAGTATAAGAGTTCATATCCTCGGCATTACCAACAGTGTCAACGGCGTAGTAATTGATGGTGTGGAAGCCTTGGCCGAACCAGAAGAACGTGAACGGTGTCCCGTACGTTGCCCAGGTCCCACCATCGATATTGAAGAATATATTGGCAACACCGGAGAACATATCTGTGCCAGTAAATGTGAAGGTGGTGTTCCACGTGACGTTCCATGTATCTCCTGCAGCTGCCCGGTATTTTGGATGACCGATGGTCAGGGTCGTGACCGGTTTCATGGTGTCATAGAACGTGATCTTCACGATCTTAGTATTGTACATCGGCTCGATCTCGTAACCATAGTAGGCCCCCATGATAATACCGGTGAAATTGTGGGGGTTCATGTTGTTGTCTGTACCGAACTGATGATGGACAGCACCTAGTAGAACAACATGCTCATACCATCCTTGGGTGTCGGTCCAGAACCGTGCCTCTTCTCTCAACCCCTTGTCCCTTATCGTGACATTGGCCTGGATACCGGTCCCAGATGAAAGGATGGTCTGCACATGGGCGAACCAGTAGACCTTGACCTTACAGAAGGAGTTGTCATAGTAGATAGACGAGTTCGAGAAGCTCGAATTGACCCAGTTCATCACTGAGTTGCCGTAAAGCTTCTGCTCATGCATGGACGAGATGAAGACTAAAGTACAATTGTACATCCAGGCTTTCGTATCATCAACATAGATCGCGGTATCACCATTGTTCCAGGCGATGGCTGACTCATGGAACTCGAGGTCCGAATGATATGCTTCTATCGATCTTTGAGGAGTGTTGAACATAGTTACATCGTAGCCGATCACAGAACTCTCCGAGCAGTAGATCGCATACTTGGCTGATTGGAAATGTACGTTGCTCAGGGAGAGGTTCGTATGTTGAAGGTATATCCCGTTCCAGTTCGAGGAAGTGAAGGTCGAGTTCATGACAACGATCTCTGGGCGACCATCAATATCCCAATACCACGAGTAAAGTCCGTAATCGTTTTCCCAGAACGTATCCTGGAACGATACCCACTCAGCGCCTTGTTGGATATACGCTCCCCGCCAGGTTGTACTGAAGTTATTATAGATGGAGTTCACCTTGGCATTCTCAACATCGATACATGTGACATGTCCCTTGAAGTAGGACCATGAGACATTGACAAGGGAGCCATCCCTGACCAATATATCTTGACCGGACGACTCGTAATATTCATTGGCTGCTGACTCCACGCGGGAATTGTCATATACTTCGAGAGGGGTGTCACAGTAGGACACATTGCTCCAGGTGTAGAACAGGAGAGACCTTTCCATCCTGATGGCAACATCACAGTGCAAGAAATAGCTGTCATTGACCTGAGCCCATGAGTCCTGGAGCCAGATACCGACAGGAACATCGTAGAACGTTGTGTTATCGAACAGAACGTTCACGGAATTTCTCACTAGGATACCGTCCTCATATCCATTTGACATGATGGAGTCCACCATGCTCAGTGCACCACCTGTGGTCTGTCCGACCCAGAAGTAGAATCCACCCCTCTCTCCATCTGGATCAACGCTGATGCAAGAGATGGTGCTGAAAGTGATGTTGAAGAATCCTCCATCCTGGATATCGACCCCCTTGTTGTCGTTCTTTGGAAGCATCATCAGAGATACATTATCATCGAACGCCAACCACCAAGGTGCTGGGATGGTCACATTGCCCAAGGCAATTATCATTACGTCCGCGTACGATTCGTTCGATGTCAGGACGTGGTCATCTGGCCAGAGGATGATCGATGTATTGAGATAAAGGGTCAGGGTTATCAGTTCGAACGGTTCGATCCAGAACTGCTGCTCGTTGAAGTGAGTGTTGTAACCACTACCACACACACCATGGAGCATCGTGTAGTTCAATGAGGTATTTGTCAACCTGGTCAACTTCCAATGCGAGAACACTTGCCACCAGATGTAGCCTCCAGGGTTCGCAAATCCCTGGGATGTGAAATTATTCCCAGAGTCCTCGCAAGACACGAACCCATTATCGGTCGAGCCACCGGAATTATTAACAAGCTTCACGTGGAAGAATGACTGGACCAAAATATAGCATTCATCGTCATTGAGGGAGATCGCGTTGCTACCAGTAATGGTGGTATTTCGCAGGTATGCTCCTGACCTCCAATCAAGGAACAGACCAGTGGTTGCCGCACCCTGGCCTATCGAGCAATTGATGAAGTAAGCACGCCAGACATCGTACATGTAAACGGAAGCGTTCGCTGCGGGGTTCGGGGACCGTAGCGTAGAGTTCTCGACAACAACACTGAATTCAGAAGGAGAATCGAAGAACAGGTTCACGTCATCTGAGCGCATGAACAATCCATGCGCTTTGAAATAGACCCTTGATCCCATATAGACCCCACGCATATTCTCGATGAAACGTGTGTCCTGCAAGCTCACTGACATATCACTCCAGAGTTCGATACCGCGCATGCAGCCCTCGAACTCACTATCCATATCGGTGTACTGATTGCCCTCACCCATGCTCGAGTATATACCAGCACCCCATAACATGAAGAACTCACAGTTGTAGGTATGGACCTGGTTCATGTCCGATCGAACCTCGATACCGTAGTTCATGTTGGACATGTTCGTGTTGTTGACATAGATAATACATGGACCAGGCCAGCTCACCTCGATGCCTGTGTAGCAATTGTCCAGGTAGCTGTTGTCCATGTGCAGTGTACCTTGCTTCATCTCCAGCATCTTGTCCCCATTTATCTTGGTGCAGTAGTTCATCCATATATTGCCACCATTAATGGATAGCGTCGTTGCTCCAATGAACACACACCCGTGGAACACCGAGAAACAATCAACAAGCTCCCACCAGAAATCGTTCTCGCTGAAGTATGTGAAGTTGCACCAGAAGATGACCTGTTCCAGGTAGACCCAACCCCAGCGTGACAGGTTGCAATCCATAGCATAGAAGTTCGCGAACTCTATGGTCACAGAAGCTGCATCCAAGATCTCCGTATGGTTAAGATAGACCGATGCTGGACTGGACCAATTACCATCGATATCTATCCTGAAGAAGGTCGGTTCTCCCATCGGGTTGAACCCACGGCTCTTAATGTATGAATCCCTGGCAATGAGTGTGGCACCAGGCTCCACTCGAAGTGTGTGTCCTTCTTGGTCCACGGAGAACATGTACAAGGTAACATTATGCAGTCCAAGATACCACGATGAGTTGATCTGGACATCACCCATAGCGATGATCGTAACATTGTTGTAGACCTCATTGGCACCGTTCACATAATGGTCACCAGGCCAGACGATCATGTTGTTGTCCCTGACCACTGTGACCGTTACAGTACTTCCTGGTGTTACCGTTGAAACAGTATGGCCCGTGTCCGCCCTTGTCCCGTTCTGTATGTATGCGGAGCAGTTGGTAGGGTTCCCAGGGACCTGGCCGATCTTGACGATGATCCGGTCCAGGTACTTAGCATGTCTGAAATGACCAGTAGCATCAGTGATCCCTGAATCCGTATCCACATCTGTTGTTGTGCTGTTGACATGGACCAAGGCTCCAGGCACTGTCGTTGAAAGGTCCACGACCCTAACATGCATCAGGTCGTACTCGAAGATCATGTCCTCGATGTCCTCGAGATATCGATCTAAGAACGACCAGGTTACATTTACAAGGGACACCCAGGCCCCGCTCGAAGTATAGATCGAGGTAGGAGCATCCACCTCACTTACAGATGTATTGATCATCCGAATCTCCGTTGCATGCGCCCTGATTGTGCAATTGGCTCCTAAGCCGGAGCTGATGGTGCTGTTCTCCACGTAGACATTGCGGGAGTTCCAGAAGTACATGCCCTGCCATGCACCATTGAAGAACGTGCAATCAATGAACATGGTGTTCTCGTTCCAGCTGCCATAGAACCCATAATTACAGCTCTGGGTCTGGACGTTCTCATAGTAAGAACCCCAGGCCTGGTCCTGTATCCCATAGTTAGTTGCCCATTTGATGGTGACATTGTAGAAGTCGGAAGGGTCCCCATTATAGACCCTGATACCGGTCACAGGATTTGTGAGGGTCATGTTGATGCCGGTCATTCCGTTCCAGTTCGTTATAGGAAATTGGACATTGAAGAAGTTGGTGTTCTCGATATGGCAATGGCCATCCATGTTACTGTTGACCACACCATCGGTTGACAGGTCAAATCTGCAATCGAATATAATGAGGTCCTTTCCAAAATGGTAGATATCGTTGGTGTTCATATTGAACCTGCAGCTTGCCACATCGCTAGACCCGCTCTGGACCTGCATGGCCTTGTCACAGTCCTCGAACCAGGAATTGGTTACGTTCAGCCAGACATTGCTTTCGTGTCGTATTGCCGTCTTGAGGAAAGTGAAGTTGCAATGATCAATGGTCGACCCACCCCTGTAGGACTGTGGGAACGTCAATCCTTCACCCTTTGTTGACGAATAGTTCCCTGTGAAGAATATCATGTTCGCAGCGTTACCGTTGGCATTGAGCACTCCATTGACAATAAGCTCTCCACCTGGTTCGATGACCACCGTCGAGCCTTGCTGTATCGTGAGTGTCACTCCAGACCGGACCTTGATAGGGCCGTTTATGATATGTGGACTCGCCGCCGCTGTCCAAACCGTATTGGTGGTGATATCCCCGCTGTGTACAACTGCAGACGCAGGTAAAAGTGGGATCGCAGACGCCAATAGAACTAGTACTACTATGAGCGGTAAATAGCGTCTCATACTGAGACCTCCTTATAATATACTTCGAGGAGGCCTATAAAGGCGTTTTCGTCCTAATCGCCCGGACCATGCAAACGTGGTTACTTAGTGGATGGTCACTCCCAATTTACCCCGCCATCTTGAGAGTGTCTACTCGAAAGATCCGAAGAATCGTAAGATTCGATAGGATCGTCGTCCCAATCATCCTCTCCATCATCCCAGTCATCCTCCCCGCCGTCGTCCCAGTCATCGTCGTAATCATCGTAGCCATCGTCGTAGTCATCATCATAGTCGTCGTAGTCATCGTCGTAGTCATCGTCGTAATAGTCATCATCATAGTCATCGTAACCATCATCGTAATCGTCATACCTATCGTCATAGTAATCGTCATCATAGTCGTCGTAGCCATCGTCCCAGTCGTCGTAATCATCATCCCATTCCTCGACGACCTCGGCCTTGTCCTTGAATATGACGAACTTGACTATCAGCACGATCACTATGGCCACGACCAGAAGGACCACTATCACGACCACGAACACAAGACAGACACTGGTGTTGAACAGCTCCGTCTCCCCTCCATCGCCTCCATCACCGCCACCCCCGGTCTCAGGTGCTGCTGCCGTTGTAAAGCTGAAGGTCACGCCAGCTGTGAGGTTGTTCCCAGCCTGGTCTGTCATTTCGGTGGTGATCTCCACGGTGTAGGTCGTGGATGGTGCCAGAGGGTTCACTGGAACCAATATTAGCTTGGCTCCTGCAAGGCCCCACTGGATGTTCACATCGACCAATGAGTTCGATGGGTCTCTGACATAGAATCCAGAGACACCTATCTGCTGCATCGGTTCTGTGAAGGTGATGTTTATCGAGGTATCCACAGAGACATTGATCTCACCAGCCGATGGAGTGTATGATTTGATGCTCGGATAGTCCTTGGTGTAGAAGGTGACATTGAAGATACCACCCATCCGGTTGCCTGCCAGGTCCTTGATGAGAGGCTCGATGCTCAAGGTATACGACTCGTATTCCATGAGGTTCTCGATAAGCCTGATGGACAGGGTCTTACCACCATTGGAAGCTACAGCCTGGGTCAGTGGGATCCTCTTGCCGTTGGAGGACTCGAGGCTTATGGCGTCATCGACTATGGCCTCCATGAATATCGGCTCGGAGAACGTGACATTGATCACAGGGTTGAGCTCCACATCGTGCTGGTTGTGGCCCGGATAGGTGGAGATCACCCAAGGTGGAGTATCGTCCCTAACGACCTCTACCACCACAGACATGGTAGCGAAGTTCCCAGCCTTGTCGTAGACCGTAAGGTTCACGTTGTTGTTACCAACGATGTCGAACGTGTATGTGAACGAAGCTCCCTCATAACCCGTGGTGGAGCCTACTGGCCCAATGGTCCAGAAGAACCTTCCGGAGCCTGGGAAGGTCGGGTCGTTGTCAGTGCACAGGTCGGTCTTGAATGTGTACTCAGCACCTTCGAGGATCGTGGTCGGGGCTGCAAAGGCGACCACTGGGTCTGTGACATCGATGACCTCGATGTAGACCGTGTCGTAGCCTACGTTACCTCCGCTGTCGACCACTGAAAGCTGAACTGAGAAGTTCCCAGGGGTTGCGAAAACATAGGCAAAGGAGATCCCGTACACCACGACCTCCTTCGGCCCATCGTAGAAGGTCCACGTGAAGTTACCAGTGGACAGGATGTTCGGGTCGTTGTCTATGGTCCCTGAACCATCAAAGATCACAGTTGTGTCCTCATCTACGGTCAGGTGGTCACCAGCATCCACCGTGGGGCCAATGGTATCCAATGAGCGGACCCAGATGGTGATGGATGAAGGATTACCGAAGTAGTCCCTGCAGGATAGCTTCACCGTGTAGTTGCCAGGAACTGGGAACGTCTGATACGCCCTGGACCCATACTTAACGAGGGTCGTGTTGAACATGAACTCCCAGGTGTAGTTGGTTACTGAGTTGTATGCTGGAAGGGGATTCTCATCAAAGGTGCCGGATGCATCGAACTCCACGACCTCATAATCATACACAGAGCGATTGCCGCCTGTGATGATGCAGACCGGACCCGTGGTGTCCAGTACGACGTCTATCGTGTTCGATGGGTCCGAGGGCCCATTCCCACGGACGTCGAACGCTACCACGTGGATGAGGTTGTTTCCCTCAAGCAGGGTCACATCCACTTCGAAGAAACCAAGGCCATCCGCTTTGCCCTCTCCGATCTGGTCATCCCCCACGAACGCCACGACCCTTGCGTTACCCTCAGTGTCGCCCTCGATCTTGAATGAAGCGTTATCCGTTGCAAGTACTGACGGAGCATAGAGGACCGGAGGGGCAGGTGGCGTCAGGTCCCAAGAGATGTGGTTTATCGCAAACGACCTGGCCCCCATGTTGGGGACCTCGTCCGTTCCCCAGGCGCGAAGGATATACTCCTCGCCCTCTACAGGCATCTCGGACAAGGTGGATATATTGAACAGGAACGGATCGTTAGTGGTGTTGTCGCTTCCTATGTAGACCCAGGGTCCTCCATCGTCAGCTACACCATTTCCATTGACGTCCTTGTAGAGCTCGAACTCTATTAGCTCGGCATCTGCCTCACGGTCGTATGTGATGTTGACCGTTGGCCCCAGGACATCATATGCTTGAGGGTTTGTGATGTTGACCCATGGCCCAACGATGTCCATGGGTGTTCCCCAGACCACATCGGACAGAGAAGATGTCTTGTTGAGCATGTTCTTGGCTCGGAGCCTGTAGTAATAGGTGGTCCCATCTGTGAGACCGTTGTCGTGGTAGAAGTTGCTTGGCTCGAGAGCATTGATGATGGAGTAGTTGAACAGTAGCTCCTCGCTCCTGTAAATGATATAACCCATTATGTTGGGTTCGAAGTTGGGGTCCCAGGTCAAGTTGAGTGCATTCCCTCGCGGGTCCGCTGTAATGGTGAGGTTCCTTGGAGCAGATGGCTGTTCTGTATCGATGATGGCTGGATCGTCAGCATCCAATTGGGCTGGGTCCCAGTAATCGTCATAGTATAGTGCCCTGACCGTGTATTGCCCATCATCGCCCATCTGGACGTCATATGAGCCCCGATAATGTCCGGGTTCCACCTCTGACATCTGGGTGTTGGTCAATCCGGGCATGGTGAACCATACCTCACGACCAGCCATACCCCAAGTGTCCACGATGACCTGCTCGCCGACCGTCCTTCCTTCAAGCGCGTTGTGCGTCACATTCAGGATTGCAGGCGGGAACCTGATCTGGGCGATATCGAACACGGTCAGACCCTGTGAAGCATCATCGTATGTTGCGTTTATGATGTCTCCATCGGAGACCTCGAGTTCTCCTGCTGATGGTGTTCCGTTCTTGACGAACAATGTGCCAGAGAAGACACCTGTAGCTGCTGGTGTCTCTGTCATGGAGACCGATACACCTGCTGGGTCCGTGTCGGAGATCACCGTGATCGTGGTGGAACCAGTTCCTGCCAGATCGCCGTCGATGAGGGTTACCGTGGCCAACTGGCTGTCCTTGTAAACCGGCTGATCGAACGCGATGCCCGCCATAGAACGGTCCACAGTGAACCGCACCACATTGGAGTATCCTTCATTGAGGTCTTGGTCCGTCACAGCGACCCTGAAGTAGTAGGTCGCACCAGGTAGGTCCCAACCAGCAACGATATTATCATCACCAGGTTTGAACTCGTCAGAATAGACCTGGTTCACGAACACCCAAGAGCTGTTGTCCGGTGAGAAGTGGACAGATACTGTCGATCCGTCAGTGGCAACATCCATCTCTGCCCAGTCACCATCGGTGTACTCGAAGTCCAACATAGCTCCATGTGTGCCCCCTGAACCTGGATAGGTGAGCTTCAGTTCCCATGGGGGTGTCAGGTCCTCGGTGATGTTCATTGTGTAGTTCATGCTGATCTGTGAAAGATTAGTGAACGATATGCCAGTGGTCAGACCAGTGTAGTCCAAAGCATTACTATTAGCGCCTGGCATCGTGTCCGAGAAGATCCCGGTCCCGGTTGGTGTGTAAACATCTGCAGAGGAGGTCGGGTCATCATTGTTGTCTGCTTCCTCGACATCCGCTGTACGGTGATTATCATCGTCGTTGCACGTCCACGGGTTGGCCTGCCACACCGAGTTATCAACGTGCGTGACCAAAACTCCAGCACCTGGTAGGAACCTGTCGAACCTTACCTGCTGGCGGTTCTCTATGAGGAAGTACTCTGACGTGTTCGTCTTCGGGTCCTGGGCGAACACTTTGTAACAATGCTCACCCGTAGTTATCGTGTCAAGGGTCGTGAGATCGTTGTGGGAGCTGACCACGGTAGGTTCCAGCCATCCCATGAACTCCTTGGACCAAGCACACATCTGGACTGGTGTGTTCCCGCCATCTGCCCAGGAACCTCCGCCCATGATGCACCAGTCACCATATCCGCTTGAGGAGTAGTCAGTGTCATAGAGGTCTGGCAGTCCGATGGTATGTCCGAACTCATGAGCGAACGTCCCCATTGGGGAGAACTCGGCCTGCATGTTGTAGGAGTCGCATATCACACCATCCACGGTCACGTGGTTCGGGAACATGCTCCACTGGTGTGACCAGATATCGTTGGTCGAGCCAGTGACCTCAGCTCCCAGACCCTCGTGGACGATGACAAGAGCGTCTACCTCACCGTCCCCATCATTGTCATACTGGGAGAAGTCCACGAGTGGGTCGGCTGCAAGGACCGCTTCCCTGCAAAGGCCCTGGGCGTTCGCGGGGTATGTTCCAAAGCCATACGCTCCTCCACCATACCAGTTATGTGTTCCGACACCAGTGTACCAGCCAACGGCCTGACCGTTCACGTTCACCTTGAGATACGACACCTCATCGTAGTAGTTGTGCATGCTCTTGACGCCTGCAGAGGTGTTGAATAGAAGGTTCTGGAAGTATGTCTGGGTCCTAGTGGTGGTCGTATCAGAGAAATTTATCATGATACAGATGGCCTTGACAGATTTTGGTGCCAGGGGACCCGTGGTTGCATCTTCTGTGTCCTGGAACGCTTTGAACCGAGCGTAGTTCTCGGCGAGGGGATCCACGCCTGTAGCTGCAAAACGAGCAGCATTGTTGGCACGGACCTGATGCTGCATTTCGATCATCTGGGGGGAGAGTATCCCCAGGTCTTGAGGCTGCATCAGTTCGTACGGCAGGTCCACGTACGATATGGGTGCTGGCGCATCAACGGACGTGTCCGCTGTCGCCATCGCCATTGCTGTGGAGACCGTTAAGATAAGTACCAAAACCATCGCTGCCAGGGTCTTGAAAGGAATAACCGCCATATGACCACCTCTTAGGATATGATAGTATACTCGACATTCCCACAGGGAATGTCCTCTAACTAAGAGTTACTGTATGAAAGCATTCGCTGGCGTGTTATTTAAGCTTTAGCCGATTGTATGCATAGCTAGGGCCTTGGGACAATTTTGGTCCATTTTGTTGCAACAAGCTCAAGCGGTGAGCGTATCAAAGCCGGGATCGTAGGGGTTGTCGTCGGTGGCAGCGACCTCCTGGGCAGCTACCTCGACCTTCTCCTCTTCCTTGGTCTCCTCGGTGCTCTCCTCCCACTTCTGGGGGACCTCGAGCTCGTTGTCCAGCTCCTTTGATGCAAGACGCTCCGAGACAGGGACATGCTCCTTGTTGCCATGCTCCTCGAGGAATGCGTTGAAGGTCTCTGGTTCATCCTGCTTGGGTTCAGGCTTGGGTTCCTCCTCGACCTTCTTGCTCTTCTTTGGCTTGGGTTCCTCGGCCTTCTTCTCCTCGGACCCGCCGCGTCCACGCCTCCTCTCCCTGCGACCGATGTACTCCTCGTCGTCGTCATCGCCGTCCTTTGAAAGCTTTGGAGCCTTCTCCCAGTCGTCCTTGGCCTTGCCTTCTCTGTAGGACTTCTCGACCTGGGCCCTGCGCATGCGCTCCAGCTCCTTCTCCCGCTTCTTCCTGTTCCTGCGCTCCATGAGGTTGGAGATGCCCTTGATGACCCATGCGAAGAACGCTATGATGATGACTATGAGGATGATGGCTGCAACGATGGCGACCACCAGAAGCACTGCACACACTCCAAGGCTCCAGGTGCCTACGGTCTGGAAGAAGTCGCCGACGTCCTGGTTCCTGTTGTACTCTTCTGTGTGCTTGATCTGCTCGTTCTGGTAGACAGACGCATCGCCTGTGATTATGACCTCGGTCTCCTTGTCCTCCCAGTCCTTTCCCGGGTCATATTTGACCTTGTAAGTGCCTGCCTTGAGGCCTGTGAAGGTCAGCATTCCGAACTCGTCCGTCTCACCCTCGACGATGGTGTTGCCGTTGGAGTCCTTGAGCCAAACATCCACTCCTTCACGTGCGTCGCTGTTCCTCTGGATCGGACCAACGGTCAGTGTGTAGGTTGGGATGAGAGGAAGCTTGTAGTTGGACAGGAACGCTGTATTGTTCTCATCAACAGAAACGGTCTGGGTATACTGCTGATAGTCAAAGTTGCCCTTGATGTCGATGAGGTAACCACCTTCCTCGATATCGGAGAACATGACCATACCAGTGGTGTCCGTGAACGCTGAAACTGTTCCCATGGATAGTGAGCTCAGCTCGACCTGCATTCCGACGAACGGGCTGTTGTCGTCCATGAGGATCGGTCCGACGGAAATGGTGTACTTCGGTGTTGGTGGGATCGTCTGGACGACGATGTCCAATGTGTTGTATCCCTCGGAGAGATTGAAGTACTGGGGGCTATCGTAGAGGTAAGGAACTCCCAGTGATACCTCCATCTTCACCCTGCCAGTCTTGATGTATCGCAGGTCGTACCTGCCGACCTCGTTCGAGAACGTGTCTATGGTCATCCCATCATCGTAGGTGAACGTGATAACGAGCTTGACAGGCTCCGAGTCAACAAGCACGATACCTGTGAGGTTTGCCAGAGGCAAGGGTTTCAGATGGATCTGGGCGATGTTCTGACCTTCCTCGATGGCAATGACCGCATCCAGACCGTCGTAGTACCACTCATCTGAATTGACATCCAGCGTAACATCGTAGACACCGATGTCATAGAGCTTGTAAGAACTGATGGTCTTGTCAATTATCTCATGCTGGACACCGAACATGTCCTTGTATGTGAGCTTGAACGGTACCTCGTATGCGTATGGATCTCCTCTATAGTAGAAGGAAAGCTCCAGGTCTGCAGACGGGATCTGGTAGAGCGTCAGGTTGAGGAAGAGGTCACCATCGATTGTGGCAACTCCGGTCATGGTCTGGTATCCGTCAGCTGTGACGGTTATCAGATATTCACCTACAGGAAGGTGAAGCTCATAGCGCATGTCTGGATCGTTGGAGGCCAGCGAGGTTCCAACGTATGTGGTTGGGACCCATGTCCTGTTCTCGAACACGACCAGAGCGCCAACGACCTTATCGCCAGTTGCCGGGTCGACGACATATCCCCAGACATCGGCCATGTCGTAATAGAGCGTGTAGTTGAGCCACTGGATGTGGTTCGGTCCAAGGCTCTTCGGTACCGTGATGTTCGTGGAGTCAGATAGGTATCCCTGTGCTTCTACGCTGATGCTATAGGTCCCGAACATGAGGTCTGTGGAGAACAGGCCCTCGGAGTTCGTGAGAAGCTCCAGATCATTGGTTGTGTTGGAGACCGTGATGGTAGCATCGATGGGCTGTCCCTCTGGACCCTTCACATATCCCTTGAAGGTGAACGGGATGATAGGCTCCATATCGAGGTTGATGTTGCTGCCATTAGTGGTGTGATTGATGAACATGGTGTTCGTCGGATAGTATCCATCCGCCTCTGCCCATACTGTGTATTCTCCCACCGGGAAGTTAGGCTCGGAGAAGTTGCCAGTGGCTGCAGGGCTTTTGAGCAGAAGGACGGTTCCAGAGTCCATCCTCTCGAACATGATGTTGGCCGCTATCGGGTCCATATCATACATATCCTTGACATGACCTGTGATTGGAGCGACGGCTGGTTCGATGGATGCAAAGATCTTTGTAACATCGGACTGCACAACGTCCCAGGAGTCGTCCGTGACGACAACGAGGTCGTGCATGCCAGGAGGTAGTGTGAACGAACCTGACTCATAAAGGACAGGATTGCCTGGGTCTCCATATGAACCGCCACCTGCTACCGACATTACGAGCTTGTGAAGGAATGTGGTATAGGCTGATCCGTTCCAACCGGAAGGATCGATGTATGCCGTGACGTGGGTAGGGACCTCGATGTCCAGGTCATGATAGGATGCCTGAACAGTGTGTGTCGTGAGGTTGCCCAGGGGTGGGTTCGGTCCTGTTATCCCGATGTTCGTGAGAACTGGGAGGTTGTTCACTTTGAGGGTGAAGTTCTGCCAGTCCGCACCCATGAGGTCCGTTGCAGAGACGTTTATCCAATACATTCCAGGGACTGTGTCCGTCGTGTTGTAGACGTACTTGAGGCTGGAGGTATTGTACAGATCAAGGAACCCAGCGTTCGTGTTGAGCGTGTAGTTCGAACCTGATGTTCCCTTCACTTCGATGTAAACATCCTCGTGGTCTGCTACCTTCGTGCTGTTGATATCCTCGATGTAGGCCCTAGTTCCAGGTCCTGCTCCGACGATCGCGATGGAAGCGATAGAGACAAGGAGCAATACTAGGGTCGTAAGCATTATGAGGTTTCTCTTCATGATACCACATTTCCCGATACCAGGTCTATCCTGGAAGGATAGCCCGGCGTACCTAAGTACCTATTTACTGGTCCGTATAAATATCTATTGTTCTTGGATAAAGGAACCTGGCATAGGTCAGAGCTTTGTCCAAGGCACAAGTGCATATATTGAATGTGACGAAAATGCACGGTAGTGTCAACAACATTTCGAAATACTACTCATTGACGCAGAAATGTTGGTGAGATTCATTTTCGCTTGCATCACTAAAACCTGGGTTGCGAAAAAATATTTATATCGTCACCCAGTTAGAAACTCTCGTCCCCTGCGGTTCTTAACCTTCGGTGATACTATGGATGTGTTGATCATTGCGATAATCGGTGCGGTCGTAGGTGTCATTGTACTTTTGGCTATAGCAGGCGTTGTCGGTTTTGTCATCTTCAAGATGAAGAGCAAGCCGAAGCAGCAGACCTTCGAGCTCACTGACGACAATCCGTTCATGGTAGACCAACCACAGCAATTCAACAAAGATGCTGGAGCTGCACCTCCAGTATTTGCTGACCAAGGTACTGCTGGGACAGGAAGCGGTCCTGTGTTCGGTGCAAGCATGGGTGAGCTCCAGAGACAGCAGGAAGCTGCTATCGAACAGCAGCACCAGCGGTGAGATCACGGCTGCATGTAATTATCCAGAGCATACTCGATGTCTTGCTCGTAGATGTAAAGCTCATCCTTGAGGATCTCACCCAGGTATGGTTTGAACAACGGCTTTAGGTCGACCCCTCCTTCCACATGGACCTCCATCTGGGTCATTACTGCGAACATCGGGACACCCTCCTGGTCGAACTTGTTATAGGTCCTGTAGACCTCGAGACCTTCCTCTGTGGAAATGGACATGTTCGACTCGGTATCACCGACAATGTGTATCTCATCTGTGTGGTCCAGGTTGATATGGATGAACGTCATCCTATCCTTGTACTTCTCTTCGAACTCTTCGAGGAAGGGCTCGGACCGGTCACAGGACGGGCAAGCGTCAGTTCTGAAGTGAAGGAAGACCGGACGTTCCTTCAGGATGTCCAGGATGAACTCGGGGTGAGGTCTACCATCCCTTGTGTCGAACGTGAAGTTCCCAGAGACCAGAGGATTGAGTGCCATGCAGCCAAGGCATGGGATGTTGGCGATGTGCTCGGTACGGTCGTAACCGAAATACTTGTCCTCGATGGTCTCGAGCTCGTCGCCTGCGAACCAGACAAGACCTCCAAAGCAGAAAGCGAGAACTACGAACACCATAAGACCTACTCGTCCGCCCTGGACGATCATGTTCTCGGTCCGGTTGATGGCTCGGCCTTTATTCTTCGGCATCGTCATCACCTCCGATATCCTCGTCGTCAGATATGTCCTTCTTTTCCTCTTCCTGCTCCCTCTGGATCCTCTCCATCAGTTCCTCGTCCTCTTTCGTGATGTCGCGTTGGATCACCTCTCCCCTTTTCTTGGGAGGACCTCCCATACGACGTCTGGTCGCTACGGGATTGATGGTAAGCTTGCATGCGTCGAACTTGCACGCGGACACGCACTTACCACAGATTATGCACTCTGCGCTCCTGTGTTCAACGGATGGGTCCACGGCCATGGGACATGCCTTGGTGCACATGCCACAGTCCACGCATTTATCGCTGACCTCTACTCTGAACAGGGAGAACTTGTTGAAGGGACCAAAACCTGCACCGATGGGGCACATGAAGCGACACCAGAAACGTCCTATCGCGACCGCAGAGAGGAGGAAGAATATCGTTGTACCTATCTTAATGTAGAAATCAGGACCCGGTGCGACCTCCCACTCGCCTGGGAACAGGATGAGGGTCGGAAGGGTCCCGGTCATGAAACCAACTGGACAGAACCTGGTATAGAACAGCTCGTTGGAAATGTAAGTGCTGATCGGAACGAAGACAAGGAAGCCATACTTGGCGAACTTCAGGAACTTGCCTGGACCACGGATCTTGGTCCACTCGTTCTTGTTCTTGAGGATCCCTCGCCGTGGGATATCGATCATGTCCTGGAGGAAACCTATTGGGCATGCCCATCCACAGGCTGCTCTACCGAAGAGAAGCCCCACAACGGCAAATCCTGCAAGAAGGTATGCGAGAAGCTGGAGGCCGGCCCAGAGGTTGCCTTTCATGTCGATTACCGAATGTTCTAATATCCCAATAGGACAGGATGCTACAGCGTATGGACACGCGTAGCAGAAGAAGAAAGGATAGATGAAACCGGTCATTCCTACGCCTACAACGCCTAGGATAGCGAAGAGCAGGAAGGCCAGCTGAACTATGGGCCTGAACTTCAGTAGGTCCATGTATAGACGATGTTGAGAGCATCTATTAATCTTTTGCTGAAGGAAATTGCAAGGGCCAGAGGCTGCACTTTTAATGTCTGGCCATCCCCACTCGATAAAAAGTTAATACCCAGGACTGGAATCCACGTCTATGGACATCGACACCACCCTCTGCAAGGGCATGAGCTACCAATGTCTGGAAGGCTGCGGCGCATGCTGTCTGGCCAGGGTAGAGGTCCTGCCCCCAGAGCAGAACCGCGTCCAAGGCGAAGAGGACCTGGAGGGTGGGCTGCAGCTCAGCCAGGAGGGTGTCCACCTCAAGTCAAAGGGTACCGGTGGAGCGTGCTATTTCCTCACCAAGAGACGATGTTCTGTCTACAACACCAGACCGCATTATTGTAGGCAGTACCCGGTCCCGATCATGGCTGGAGAACGGCTCCAGGCCATCCCTCTCCTTTCATGCCGTGGAATGTGGAGCCTGGGGAGCCCTTTCGACCCAGAATGCCAGACAGAGGGCGGAGATGATCTGGCTGCCCACGGACTTGCCTGCCAGGACCGGTTGGGAGACAAGTTCTTCAAACGGGAATTGAACCGGACCAGAGGGGAGATGAACAGGTTCCGAAAAGCCGCCAAAAGAAACGGTTACGATCTCGACCTGGAACCAGTCACCCAGCTCATCACCGACATCATTCCATCCCTATGCAGCTTGGACGGTGTCTCCAAGGTCCTGTTCACATCCAACATTGCTGTCGAGGACCTGGATGACATCCCATCCTCCGCCCAGATAGCAAGCATGGACAAGTTCCCAGAGCTCAAGGACCTTGCAGCTGAGCTTGCCAGGACATCCCTCGAGGGGGACGACATGGACGATCTGCCAGTCTTCACAGATGAAAGCTTCGGCTGGAATATCTTTCAGGTCCTGGACGACAGCATCAACCACGCCCAGATGGATGAGGACGGCACGACCCAGATGGCCCGAAGCATCAGCATTAACGAGGTTCCCCTGATAGACCTAGATAACTCTGCCAAGGAAACCATGGCCAAGTACCTCAACCTACTCCTCCGACGCGACAGTTCCTGGGCAGGCATCTACACACAAGCCATCAGCATGGAGTTCGAGGTTCCGTTCTGGGCCATCTGCACCAACCATTTCGCATGCATCGCGCTAGAACTCATCTGGCGTGCCAACCTCCTGAGAACCTTCGGTTTCACCTCAAGCGACATGGCCAGAGAGGCCATCATCTACATGGACAACGACATCCTGGAGCAGAGCGAGTTCGGGGTCTACCTATAAACCACGGGATAAGACATATAACCCCAGGCACCATTCCTTGGACCGTGGGACCATGGTCAAGATCGCTCCATCGATATTATCAGCAGACTTTGCAAACCTTGCAGACGATGTCATCAGAGTCCAGGAAGCAGGTGCAGACCTCCTTCACATCGACGTGATGGACGGCCACTTCGTACCGAACATCACCTTCGGACCAGTGGTCATCAGGTCTATCAAGGACAGGGTGGACCTACCGTTCGATGTCCACCTGATGATCGAGGAGCCAGAGAAGTACATCTCCGAGTTCGCAGACGCAGGTGCTGACCTCTTGACAGTCCATGCAGAGACCCAGCCTCATCTTCAGAGAACGCTCCAGGCCATCCGGGACCATGGGATGAAAGCTGGAGTTTCCCTCAATCCATCTACGCCGCTATCATTCATCGACTGGGTCCTCCATGACCTGGACCTGGTCCTCATCATGACCGTTAACCCTGGCTTTGGTGGTCAGTCTTTCATCCCCACAATGATCCCGAAGATCGAAGAGCTGGCAGGCCTGCTCGAAGAGGAGGGTCTGGAGGAAGTGGTGGACATAGAGGTGGACGGCGGTGTCACCCCAGAGACCGCACCATTGGTGGTTGACGCTGGCGCCGACATCCTTGTGGCAGGCTCCTTCGTGTTCAAGGGACCCGATGGTGTGGACGGGAACATGGCAGCCTTGCGAAAGGTCGTCGAGGAGACGCTTGCGGACGAGCCCGAGGCAAGTCTCGAAGACATAATGTAATTGGAAATTTTCCCCTTTTGACCCGCCTCCAGCACCCTTAAAACCGCAAGCCGTTCGCTATTATAAAGCATAGTGATTCCGAAATCTTTATAGTCATTATAGAATATGGACCGACCCGGGCGTCCTTGGGAGTATTGGCAGTGACCTTCCAGCGGGCGTTTTTGACTTCCTCTTAACCAGGTGGTCGGGTGATCATTCGTGGGTCCTTCCAGGCTTAGTGAAGATGGTATCACTCCCATAATCGGGACGCTACTTCTCCTTGTGCTAATGCTGACAATGATAGCGCTCATCCTCATTATCGGAACACCACAGCTCAACAGCTTACAGACATCCACCCAGTACATCTCCACCGAAGGTTACTTCCTTGCTATGTCCCAGGACGTGCGAACCACCGTTCAGATGGGAAAGGGCGCTGCCATTGAAAGCGACATCTACATCCCCACAGGGAGGATGCTCGTTGAGGAGGACACGGACATCTGGGCCATGTCATACAATCGCCCGGACTCCATGTACGACGTGACCTTCGAGCATCTCACGGACAGCTCGACCAACTACTTCACTGTCAACGATCCGACCGGAGGCTCAATTTCACCTATGATCGAGGTCACCCGATTGGACAGCGATCCGATAGAGTCCCTGGGAACCTTCGCAGGCTGGGGAAGGATCAATGTCCAGCTCGAAGGTGTCTGTTCGATATCCATCATCGACACTACCAGCAGCGAACCGCTCATGGCACAGGCCATGGTCTTCGAGCTTGGCAAGGTGAGCTTCAACATGCCCACTAACGAGGGGACGTTCCACCTGGAGATGATCAACGGCCAGGTCGCCTCGGATTACCCAAGGTCGCCGGACATCAAGGACCAGCCATTCTTCTCTGACTCCTCTTCTTCAACTAACGACCATGATATCGTCATCAACTTTGTTGATGTCCTGCCAACAGGTATCATGGCAGCAGGATCTGGTGATTACACCCTGCAGTTCAATTACGCTCAGAGCTTGAGCCTTGTGAACCAGGAGGTAAAGAACCTCAGGCTCTACGTGGGGGGCGACATGGGTGAGGCCTTCTACGACTCCTACTCTGCCCCTGCCAGGCATTACCACGGGAACCCTAACGCCTACGTCGGGTTCATCAAGGACGACCTGAAAACCCCTGCTAATCCGGACGACGACTGTGTCCAGTATCAGGTATACGACATGACCAAGACCGATAGCACAGGTCGTGTCCGCCTAACTGGCATCTACGCCCTCATGGAAACGGAGGTGATCGACTGAAGCGATTCAAGGACGAGGCGGTCTCCCCAGCTTTGGCGACCGTCCTCCTGCTCGTGGTTGTCATCGTCATCACCGTGGGCCTCATCATCTGGGGAGTTCCCACCATACAGGACATGAACTCCGACTCCATCTACAGGTCGAACCTGAACTCCATGACTACACTCAATGACCAGATCAGAGCACTGGCCACGGGTTCGCTGGACGACATGCGTTCGTCCACCATCTCCATGGCAGACGGAACCTTCTCGGTTAACGAGGACCAAGAGGTCTGGTGCATCTCATACCAGACCCAAAGAGATCACACGATCCGGTTCTTCGATCTCGAGGACTTCGATGAGAAGGTCTACCTCGAGTGCACCGACGGTTCCATCGCGGACATCCAGAACGTTCGTGTCAACACCAATTGGCTTATGATCAAGAGCGCCGTCGCTCCGAACGAGCAGACATCGGTGACCAACCTTCAGGTCCAGCCAGTGACCGGTTCCAAAGGCTACGTGGCACTGATGCGTCCGACCCTGGGAGCCGTACACCTCACAGTTGAATACGGAGGCGAGATCATCGCTGGAGCGTTCATTGTCAGCGTGGACACCATGTCCTCCACCGTTTCCAGCTCCAGAGGAACGTTCGAACTCCGACTTGCCTCGGGCGGACTCACTTCAGACTATCCTTCCCTCAAGCACGTGGAGGAGAGCATGGACTTCCGGCTTTCTCCTGAATCGAGGACCCTTGTTGCCAACTTCATCATCCTGGACAACAAGGGCATCGCCTCTGCCACCAAGGGCATATACGACGTCAACCTGCACCTGACAGAGAGGGAGTCGGGGATAGCAGAGGGGGCAAAGGACGTCCGGGTGGAGATATTCAGTTCCAATTACGATGAGGTCTGGTATGACCACATGAGCGAGGACTACAAGACCGCGAACCAGGGAAGGACCGAGTTCACGGGCTTTGCACCTACAGAGGCCCAGGGCTTCGAAGATGGTGTCACCTTGCTCCTACCCAACAACGAGTATCCGGAGGACAACGGTCAAGTGACCCTGAAGGTCCAGACCTCCTTAATGGATGTAAATGTGAGGTCGCAATGATGTGGATTATAAGAGGACCAGGAGGCAAGGCTGCCGAAGACGGTGCTACCGAGGTAGGCTACATCTTCATCCTGGTCATCACAGCGCTCATCCTCACATCCATGACAATGCTCACAGCCACTATCATTCACGATGCGACACAGAACGCGATAAGCACCCAGCTACAGCAGGTGGACAAGACTTTGAAGTCTGAGCTGGAGGAGTGTGTGTACTTCGCGTTGACCTACCCCACCTGCCACTACTCCAAGAACGTGACCCTGCCAAAGACCCTTGACGGCGACCCTTACACGGTGGCACTGTCCGGGTCGTACTACTACGTCAACACAAGCGCAGGGGATGTCAAGCTCAAAACGCGCCTGGAGGCCCCAGGGATAGAACTTGCAGGCCAGATCACAAGCAACAGCGGGATGATCAGGATGGTCTACAAAGGAAATGGGGTCGTTAGAATAGAATAAAATGGAGATGAACAAATGGCTACCGCACAGGGAGCAGCACAACCGCCAGCAAAGGACGGGCAGAAGCAGGAAGTTTCAAAGCCATCGTCCATGGACAAGGCCTCGAGGATAGGTAAATCCGCCATCGGGGGCAAGAAGAAGTTCGTCAGGGAGAAGATAGACTACTCGTCGGCACAGTTCGAGGAGATAGAGTCCTATCCTGTCCAGGAACCCTACGCTTACGTCAGGATCCTGTTCAACAAGAACACATATTCCAAGATCTACCACGTGGTAGAGCCTGAGCTTGCAGAGAACGAGCGAAAGGCCATCGAGGATATCAAGGAGATCCTGGTAAAGTCCCTGGAGACCCGAATAGAGGACCTGGAGGTCGATCCTGAGGGCTACCTGAAGAAGGCAAGCCTGCAGGTCATCAAGAACTACTCCATCGAGGTCCAGCCCCGGTCCTATGATAAACTCTTCTACTACATCAAAAGGGACCTGCTGGGCTACGGCCTTGTGGACGTCTTCATGGGCGACCCGAACATCGAGGATATCTCTTGCGACGGACCGTACACACCGGTCTACATCTACGACAGGCGCTATGAGTCGCTGGAGACCACAGTGATGTGGGAGGACGAGGGTGAACTTGATAACTACATCATCCGTCTGGCCCAGCGTTGCGACAAGCACATCTCCATGGCAGAGCCGCTTCTGGACTCCACACTGATGGACGGTTCGCGAGCCGTCATGACGCTTGGTAGGGAGATATCCACAAGAGGTTCCACCTTCACCATCCGTAAGTTCAGGGAAGAACCGTTCACACCACCGGACATCATCGACTTCAACACGATGTCATCCCTCATCGTGGCTTACTTCTGGTTGGCCATCCAGTATGGTATGTCGATGCTGGTCTGCGGTGGAACGGCGTCTGGAAAGACCACATCCCTCAACGCTTTGGCGCTATTCATTCAGCAGGACATGAAAGTGGTTTCCATCGAGGAGACCAGGGAGTTGAACCTTCCCCATCCCAACTGGATCCCGGGTCTTACCCGAGAAGGCTTTGGCGGAGAGGCTGTGGATGCGGATGGAAAGAGAGCAGGCGAAGTGAACATGTATGACCTTCTCCGAGCCGCCTTGAGGGAGAGGCCCGAGTATATCATCGTGGGTGAGATCCGAGGCGCAGAGGCATACGTTCTGTTCCAGGCCATGTCCACTGGACATACCACTTACTCCACCGTTCACGCAGACTCAGTTCCGTCCCTGGTCCACAGGTTGGAGAACAAGCCTATCGACATCCCTCGAGTTATGATCCCAGCATTGGACGCTGTATCCATCCAGATACAGACCAGGATAGCTGGACGTCGTGTCAGGCGTGCCAAACAGATAGTTGAGATCATCGGTATCGACCCGCACACCACCGAGCTTCTGACCAATGAAGTGTTCAGGTGGATCCCGGCCACAGACGAGTTCGAGTTCTCTGGAAAGTCGTACGTGCTGGAGAAGATCATGGTCAAGACCAACATGTCCAAGCAGCAGATCATGCAGGAGCTGATGAACAGGAAGGAGGTCCTGGAATATCTGGTCGAGAAGAACGTCAGGTCACACCAGGACGTCTCCAAGGTCATCGCGGAGTACTATCTGCGGCCTGAATCGGTGATGTCCAGGGTGAGAGGTCAGGCGGCGGCAACGACCAAGTCGTCAGCAACCGCGCCACCACCT
>JANQNL010000218.1 GCA_028279585.1 Thermoplasmatota archaeon | reverse complement strand
AGCTGCGCGACGTGCTGCGGGTTCGGCGGAATGCCGGGCTTGGGCTCCACGGAGTCGAGCTCCTCGAGCTGCAGCCATTCGAGGAGATAGATCCAGCTCTTGTGGTACGTGACGATCTTGGTCCCGGCGTGGGGCTGCATGCGTCGTTCCCAGGCCTCGATGCGCTCCTTGGCGGCTCTCTCGAACTCGGCGAGGTTCTTCTCGAACACCGGTGCGTGCTCCGGGTCGAGCAACGACATGCGCTCGGAGAGCGCGCGCGCCACGCGAATGGCGTTGTGTGGGTCCACCATGTAGTGCGGGTTGCCGCCGGGGTGCACGTCGCCCATGGCCCGGTCGACGCGTGTCCGGGGGACTTCCTTGAGCTCGGCGAACGCGCTGGCGTCGAAGTAGCCCTCGTTCCCGAGTTGGATGGCCGGGTTGCGGCTGCCCGTGATCAGCACCGGAAGCCAGCCGACCTCGAGCTCGAGACCACAGAGCACGAGGAGGTCGGCCCGGTTCAGCTCGAGGGCCAAGTGTGGGCGCGCGTCCACGAAGTGGGGGTCCTGCGTGGGGACCGCTGTGGATGTTACTGAGAGAAAAATGGTGGAGGAGGCCTTGATCAATGAGCGTGATCGTGCGACCCTCTATTCGGACCTCCTGTCCCATGACATCTCGAACTTCAATCAAGGCATCATGGGTTACATGGAGATCCTCAAGCTCGACGAGGAGATAAAGCCTGCATCGATGGACCTCATCAACAGGACCTTCAACCTGTCATTGGAGATCTCAAGGTTGATAGATAACCTCAGAAAGATGTACACTCTGGAGGATCAGGACATCACCATCGAACCCATCGAACTCGAACCAGTGCTTTGTGATGTGATGGACCTTGTGAGGTCATCTCACCCTGGAAAAGAGATGGTGGTCCACGAGCAGGGATGCGACAGCGGTATAATGGTCATGGGCAATGAGCTTGCTCGAGACCTTTTCATCAATATCATCTCCAACTGTGTAAAACACAATCACACAGATGTTGCCGAGATCTGGTTGAACGCCTCTGTTGAGGATGACATGGTCAGGATAGTCATCGAGGACAATGGCCCTGGTATACCCGATAGCTTCAAGCAGAACGTGTTCTCACGCTGGAAGATAGAAACTGAAAGCTCCTATAGAAAAGGCATCGGAATGACACTTGTTTCTAGGATAGTAGAGAGCTATGGGGGTAAGATCTGGGTCGAGGACAGGGTGGAAGGGGACCCCTCCCAGGGTCTTCGCGTAGTAGTGTTATTACGCAGCGGTTAGGATACAAATGTATAATTACCACCGTTGATTTGTTCATTTTAGGTGGTTACGTGCGTAAGTTCATAGGACTAACACTGATATTCCTGCTGTTCGCATGCGTTGTATTCAGCTTTGCTGCGAGCGCAGAGATGGAGATAACCGGTTACACTAAGTTGTCCAAGGGCGACTACATGGAGTTCGAGACAGAGGTGGACCTTGGAGATATGGAAGGTGACATAGAGTACGAGATCGACAAATCCGAGCATAAGTACGAGGTCATCGGCGAGGAGAAGGTCACAGCTGGAGATGGGAAGGAGTATGACTGTTACAAGGTCAAGATCAGAATGATGGTCAAAGGCTCAGGCTCAATGTCCACAGAGGGCATCACAGCAAACACCGAAATGGACATGGACTCCGTCATCACAAGTTGGATCACCAAGGATGGATGGGTCGAGGTCAAGTCCGAGGAGGAGTACACCTCATACACAAAGATGGAGTATGAAGGTATTGAGGGTACCATGTTCGAGCAGTGGCTCAAGGACACCGAGTCTGAGACCGAGCAGACTGGGGCCAACACCTACGAGAAGGTCCATCAGGCCCCTCCGTTCCCTATCAAGGTAGGAGATTCCTGGGAGGAAGAGGAGAAGTACAAGTATGAGGGAGAGGACAAGACCAGGACAAAGGAGGGTGATGGTGATTGGGGAGACTGGGAGACCACAGACGAATCCTACACAACGACCAACACCGAAGAGATCGAGGTCCTGAAAGAGGAAGAGGTCAAGGTCAAAGCAGGCACCTTCAAGTGTCTAGTCCTCAAGATCATTGAGGACCCCGATTACTCTGATGATTACGAGTTAATGTACATCGACTCTCGTGGACTCTGGGTAAAAACAGAGACCTACTATGAGGGTGAGCTCGAGAACACTGTCGAGCTTAAGTCCTACAGTCTGTCTGGTGGAAGCAGCGCAAATCCACTTCCAGGCTTTGGGATCCTCGCCTTCTTAGGCGTCATCGGCTTTGGTTACCTTATTCCAAGGAAAAGGTAAGCGTACCGATAATAATAGTGGGAACAGAGGATCACCATCCTCTGTTCCCTGATCTTTTGTCTCAGTCCTCTCTTAATAACTTGTAAGCCTCCTTCTTTTTGGATGATCGTCACGCAGGATGAAGTACAGGATGAGTCCGAGCAGCTGCCCGACGATGACGACGAGCAGCCAGAGAACTCCGTTCATACCTCTCTTCTCTGCATCCCTGTAGACCCAGACACAAAGTGCTATCCAGGCAACGAAGAAAACAGCATTTATGATCAGGATGAACCCCATCAATAGAAGATTGAGTCCGATGACGGCTCCGGTGTTGAAGGCTATTGAGGCGAGTATTGCAGGTAGTAGTGCGGCGAACATTGTCATCACCACACTATCATTGGTTGGTGCATTAAAGTCTATTTTTGTCTAAAACATCATTTTTTAGACTTTTTATTACCTTTCTTACAGGTCGCCCTATCTGATTTCACATACGAGTAGGGTCTGTCCAGAACGAACTCGTCCAAAAAGGAGGTCCATCCGATGATGAAATGGACGAAGATATAAGGCAGCAGTAGGAACGACATTGGGATATCGAGGATATCTGGTGGGTCCTTCTCTCTTCGGTCAAGCAACCAAACTAGCCAACCTGTCAGGATGGGTGTGATCGTCACTAGGACCCACAGCGGTAAGGCAACCGGTCGGATGAGCATTGTTGTGGTGTAACCTATCAAAGATAGGACGAGGAGCGGAAAGATGAATATCGTCACAGCAGATGAAACAGAAGATGAAAGGCTCACCATGGTGTCTAGCTTTTTGAACAAGGACATGTTCTTGCAGGATGGGACCTGGAGTATGTACCTTCTCCACACTTGGATCCATCCTCTGGACCAACGTTTTCTCTGGTTCCAAAGGACCTTGAACGATGTGGGGTTCTCCTCCCATGATTGCATCTGTGGAATATCCACAACATGATATCCGGCCATGTGCAGCCTCATGGTGAAATCGATGTCCTCGTTCAGGATGTCCTCATCGAACTCGCCAAGCTCGTCGAAGACCTCCTTTCTGAAGAAACCATGTCCACCACCGAAGTTCGAGAACCCTCCCATCTTGTAGGCTCCAAATATCCCTATCCGCTCCACAACGTCACGCTCTATGGCGACCAGCCTCGTTAAGAGATTGGCATTCCTGTTGATCACCCGACACCTTCCTCTGACACATCCTGCCCTCTTGTCCCTCAGAAGATTGACAGCATACAGAACGAGGTCTGGGTTGAGGGAGTGGTCTGCATCGAATATCCCAATGATGTCTCCCTTGGCATGCCTTATCCCATAGTTGGACGGAGCAGCCTTTCCGCCTTTCTTCTCATTCCTCTTGAGCGGAACTATCCTTTGGTCCTTCTTTGCATACTTCAGGATGATCTCTTCGGTCCTGTCGGTGCAATGTGACTCGTAGACATATAGGACCTCGAGCCTGTCCTTTGGATAGTCCAGCTCCAGCATGGACCTGATGGTCCTATCCAACACCGCTTCCTCATTGTAGGCTGGGACTATGATGGATACAAAAGGATACTTCTTCGGGCGGACCAGCTTGATCTTTGGTTTGATCAAGGTAGCTACAGCAAAGACATAGAACCGTAGTGAGAAGAACACAATGATGATGAACGGTATGGTCCCAAAGACCTTCAGGTAGTTGTCAATAAGAAGACCAGGGATCAGTAGGATACACAAATAGATCAGGATGACAGTGATGAAGAAATATACCAGCCCATACTTGAGGGATGGTCTGGTCTTCGTCCTGACCTTCAACTGGACCCCTCGTTGATGAAGACCAAGGTATGGTCTGATTCCCAGTATACTATGAAGTTCCTATCGAACCAATCCCTCTGCCAGTAATCGAAGTTATTGTAATAGAAGTGCTTCTCGGCAATGAACCAGACCGAGGTTCCGTTGGGTACACCATCATGCCACATGGCATCCTCGAACGTGATGTTGTATTCGACTATGGTGGAGCTCCAGTCAGAGTATGTGGTGATGCCTAGATAGTTCTCAACTGGTTCTGATTCTGTGGAGAGAAGGATGTCACCCGGGTTGAAGTCAGCGTTGACCTTATCACATGCTTCCTTCCAGACCCTATCGAACCTGGTCCCCTTGAACACATATGTGAACTGCGATTCCCAGGTGATATCGAAGTTCCTGTATAGCCAATCACGCTGCCAGAACTCCAGGTCATTGTAGAAGGTATCCTTGTCAGCGATGAACCAGACATCAGCATCCTGCGGTAGGCCCTTTTGCCAAATGGCATCAGAGAACGTCACGCCGTACTTGTCTATGGTCTCATCCCAGTCCGAGTATATCGTGGTGTTCATATACTCATCGATGAGGTCTGGTTGTGTCGAAAGGACTAGGTCCTGCTCCGCAAGTTCGTACAGTACCTGATCGCAAGCCTGCTTCCAGACCTTATCGAACTTGGAGCTCTTGAACAGGATGACATGTTCTGACTCCCACACATTATCGAAGTTCTCCCATATCCATTCCCTTTGCCAGTATTCGTAATCATGATAGAACACGTTCTTCTCGACCAGGAACCAGACGGTTGCATTATCTGGAACTCCGTTCAGCCATACAGCATCCATGAACGAGGTGTTGTAAAGGTCTATCATGCCATACCAGTCCGAGTAGGCATCTATCCCGAGATACCTCTCTGCAGGCCATTCTTCAGTCGAGAGGACGATGTCCATGGAGCTCATGGATGCGTCGATATAGTTCAGAGGTACACGCCACGCCTTGTCGAAGACCGAATTGTTGAACACGTAGTTATGCTCGGTCTCGTAGACCATGTCGAGGTTTTCCCATATCCAATCCTGTTGCCAAGATTCTAGTGTATTATGGAAACGACCTTTATCAGCAATCAGCCAGATGGTGGAGTTCTGGCGAATATCTGTTCCCCATATGATGTCCACAGCTTCATCCCAGTCATAGACCAATGATGCGTTGGGTTCTGTCAGATAGAACTCTACGGGATGGTCCACGGTTGCGAGGATGTAATCTCCCTCATGCATGTTCTCTTCGACAAACTCGCAACATTCTCTCCACTCTACAGTGTAGTTCTCTCTGTAATTATGAATGGGTCGTGCTGGTGTGAACATCGCAACATCACCAGCACAGACTAAGAATATCAGGACCAAGGCAAAGACCTTCGACGGTGTCACCTTCTTATGGAACATCAGGATCATCCTGACGGTCCCGATGGCGATGAGGATGTACAGGAACGGGATCAGCACCGAGAGGTACCTGTCCTGTTTGGATGTGAAGAAGAAGCTCAACATCACGAGGTAGACAAGCGGCATGATCAGGACCACGGTCTGGTCCATCTTCTTACCTTTGAACACCCAGTAGCTTGCGGCCAGGATAACGATGAGGGCCACAATGGTCAGCTTGTCCAGGATGAGAATGATGTAATAGGATGGATTGGAGTTGCTCCACCAGGCTCCGGTAACCTCCTCGAAGACGATGTCGAAATCACCCCTCCATAAGAGATACATCCCGATGGCCGAACCCAGTAGTAGCGGTGGGAGAGTTGAGATGAAAAGATGCTTGTTCACAAGCTTCTTTGTCACGGCATAGTATGTTACGAGGACCAGGACAAGGACGAGACTGAAACGGCTTGTGAACAGGGAGATCACCATAAGGGCTCCCGATAGATAGTAATAGACCGGCCTTTCGGTGCGGATGGCCTTGAACGTGAGATAGACCACTGCAACGGCAAGCATCATCAGCAGCGAGTATGGCCTAAGGATTATGCTCCACTTTATATGCCATGCGGATATGGCCATGAGGAATCCGGCAAGATAACTTATCCTTCTGTCACCGAACATCTCTGATGACATGTACATGACCAATGCGATCGTTCCTATGGCAAAGACCAGGGTCGGAAGGCGGGCTGACATCTCGCTGACACCAAATATCGCGAACGAGAGCTTGGTGATGAGAAGATGAATGTACTGGCCCTCTGCGAACGCATACATTGGTAGGTCCTGGTGCAGGACCTGCTGAGCAAGCAACGCTTCCCTCGCCTCGTCGGTGTAGAACCCACTATCGGTCAGTTTTATTGCTCTCACATAGGTTGCTAGGATGAGGATGAGGATGAAGATCGGGTCTACCTTGGATCCCTTACAGTAGTGCAAGACTTTGTCGAGGGTCGACCCTGGGTCATCTTGCTTTTCCATGGTCCACCCCTTAATCGAGCTGACTCTCTGTTCCACAGTGCGGGCATGTCAAGAGCAATGGTCTGTCGTTGGACTCTATAGGGATCATTCCCTCACAATTATAGCAAGCTGCCTCAAGGACCTCTCCCCCCTCCTGATGAATTTCGTCCATATTGAAAAGCTCCGAGACCACGGATTCCATGCTGACATCCTCTGTTGGCTGGGCTTCATCCTCAGAGCTATCGACGATATCTCCGTATGAGATGGCATCCTCTATTTCCTCTTCCGGTTGGACCGGCTGGAACTGCTCATCAATAGGGAGGTCCATCTGCTCCTCTACAACAACAGGTTCTTCGATAGGTTCTGGTTCCACATACTCCTCTTCCTCGTCCACAGGTTCTGGTTCGGGCTCCTCGTCCTCCTTCTCGTCCATCTTCTTTTTGATAACGAAGAAGGATATCAAAGCAACGATGGCCACAACAGCTATGATGATTATCAAAAGGAACCAACACGAGTTGGACATCTGTAGGTCCGACCCTATCTCCTCCTTCTCCTCGACGTTCACATAGATGCTGGTCTTCTGCCATCCACCTCGCTCATCACTGACGTTCAGAGTTATCGTGTGAGCACCTGGCTGCAAAAGGAACGTGATGTTCTGACCTGTTCCAATGGTCCCTGTGACGTTAGAGGTCCATGTATAGGTCAATGAGTCTCCATAAACGATGTCCACATCCTCGGCGGTCCCTCGACATGTCTGTTCCTCCTCTGTCATGAAGGTCGTATTGGTAATGTCAATCGAAAGACCTGTGGGCGCGTCGTTGACCTCTCGCACGGTCACCAGGACCGTATCTGTGACCTCTGCTTTCGAGTCGTTTCCATATATGGTCAGCTCCTCTGATCCAGACCAATCCCTTTCTGGGATAAGGTTGACATGACCGTCTGAGATGTCTACCGAGATCTTGTCGTTCCCCTCGATCCTGAAGGTTAGCTCATCATCGATATCGAAGAAGAAGAACGGCAGATAGCCAACATAGAAGGTCGTATCCTCATCAAAGGTCACATCTGGGAGGGTCGAGTTCAGGTATGGAACATCGTTGACATCCTCGACCGTCAATGTGAAAGAGGTAGAGTCCTCACCCCCTCGTCCGTCGTTCACATCTATTGTGATATCGTGTGTACCGACCTCCCAGTTGCCTGGGACACCTGTAAGTACACCGGATGACATGTCCATGGAAAGCCACCAAGGCCCTTCGGTCATGAACCAGTAGAGCGTGTCCTTTGTGGGATCTATATCATCTGCCTCGTAATCAACATAGTATGTGATGTCCTCATAGCAGGTCTTGACATTGGTGGTAGTGATGACCGGTGGATCGTTCACATTGATGACCTCGAGATCGAACTCCGTCGTGTCAGTGAAAGTACCATCTGAAACACTTATCATGACCCAGTAAACACCCATGTCCTCTGTGGTGGGGGTACCGAAGAGCTCGAGGTCCTCATTGAAATCAAGCCAGGATGCATTGGAGTCGAAATCCCATACAAGTCCTGTCGGGGGTGTATCGGAGTCCGTGGCACCATATTCGACAAGGTAGAGCTCTCTTTCTGGAGTAGTGGTCACAGGTTCTGTGAAGATGTTCGGGACACCTTTTGGTGCAGTGAGCGGATATCTATCGGACCCGTTCCCAACTCCCCACAGGGGGTAAGGGATATCCACGATACCATCCCCATCAACATCTGGAGATGTCCAGTCCGACCAGTAATTGCCGCGGGAACCATCATCCCACATGTTGTCGGTCCCATTATCGTATCCCTGTCTCCCACCTGGTTTATTGTTGTTGATGTGGTTGTTGAAGATGTGATTATTGTTCGAATCGATGTCCAGTTGGACAGCGTACTTGTCGTTATTTCCTAACATGTTCGCTGTGATATAGTTGAAATCCGAACCTTTGAGATTGATGCTTGCATCATAATCCGAGGTAAGGTTGCTCATTGCGATGGAACAATATGTAGCATCTGCAAGTGTGATCCCTGAATAGTCGTTGGAATGAACAAGGGTATGCTCGAACCTCACATGGTGTGACATCTCGATATAGAATCCATCAATACCATTGGTGTAGGAAGTTGTGTTCTTGATCACATGACCGTTCCCACCCCGGATCGAGATCCCAGACATATCATTGGTCCAGAAGGCCGATGATGATACCGTCACAGAGGATGAGTCCAGGAAGTAAGCTCCGTCCACACTGTTCGAGAAGCTTCTAACATTGTTCAGACCTGAGGACCCAACAGAATCCAGTGAGATCCCTGATAGTGCGTTCGAGGTGAAGTTGACAGAAGTCAATGTCAAGCCTGTGGAGGAGCTTGCATACAATCCATCCCTACCATTATTGGAGATGTTACAGTCGGTTATCTGGGTGTTCGTTATTGTGTCTATCGAGATACCGGTCCACCCGTTTGCATTGATGCTTGTGTCTATGATCGAGTTCCCATTCGACATGTTGATGTAGACCCCATCGTTCATAGAGCCTGTTATAGTGCAATCGGTGATAGTGTTCATGTTGGAACCTGCTAAGACTATCCCTGTCATATCGCTCTCATCCACCGTACACCCACTGATGAGGTTGCCTTCTGAGTTATTGACGTAGATCCCATCTGCGGGATTGGTGGTTACGACACAATCTATGATGCGATTATTGTCGGAATTGATGTATATGCCAGCATTACCAGCTGCAGTGCCACTGTTCATCAGGGTGAGTCCGGTGACATTGCTCCACGGAGAATCGATGGTCAGAGTGCTCATTGAGGTGTTGGTCCCTGATATGATGACATTGGTCCCAACGACGTCCAAAGTCTTTCCAGTGGGTATGATGACGTTCTCATTGTAGGTCCCAGGATGGATTATCAAGGAACCTCCTGAGGTTGAGTTGGATATACCCTCCGATATGGAAGTATTATTTCCAGGTCCTGTCCCTCCAACATGGACCACAGAACGCACTGAGGTGCGAGCCATATCTGTCCCATCAGTTCCGAAAGCAGATAATGGGATGCCTATACCGATAAGACCGATCAGCAGCAGTGCTGCTATAACAACGACATTTGAACGCATGCTCGTACCCGTTCTTCGTAGTTTATCTAGGTATAAATAATTTCCCAGAATAAGTACCATCATCAAAATTATGGGTACCCGAACAGATCAGGGTCCCTGCTGATGTTGATGAGGCTCAGCACAGCCAAAGCTGGTAAGATATATCGTTGTAACCAAGGGGCCCTAGTCGAGGACCTCAACAGGGCTATACCCCCTATCGGAGCTGCGAACATGGTCCAATAGTTAACGGTCCTAATGAGCCAGTTGTTGAAACCTTCTGGTAGGACCAGCGAAGCTCCGATGACCAGGACCCCCAGGACCATGAGGGCGATACATGCTGTGAAGAACGGGCTCTCTTTTCTGTGTTGGGTGATGAAAAGGTAGGACCCGTACAGGAAAGCTGCTCCAAATCCAATGTTCCCAAGGCTCATGATGATAAAGTATCCGAAGTTGTCATGGTACTTGGCGGAGTATATGTCCGAAATGAGAAAGAACTGAAGTATGAAAGCAAGTCCGGCCAGGACTCCGATACCAATGATGAAGACCTTGGCGTGGGACCGAGCAAGGCTGAACAGTTTTGGTAAGAGCTCATATTTGCCAACAGCCCAGGTCACAGGTACGATGAGGGCCATCGTGATCGGGATGAGGATCAGAAGGAGGGTCCAGTTCGCAATGGGCCCCATGGATGATGTCTGGACCATCCATTCCACACCCCCGTTCATCTGGTCATAGAGCAGATCGTTGGACATGAACATCGCAACGAACAGGATGTTGAGGACCGCAGGTAGAACCAGGCTTTTAATTGTGGTCCTCTTCATACAGAACCAGTACCACCATATGATGAAGATCATACCTGATAGGACCAGTAGTGATAGGATGTGATAGAAGAAGATGATGACAAGGACCACGCTCAATGCGAGTGGGAACTCCTTGTTCTCAAGGTATCTGTGATATAGGATAACTCCTCCAAAGACCAACCCCATGCCAACTTGCTGAGGTCTTCCTTCTATCATGGGCCAAAGGAAATAACTGGTCGACAGAAGGAGAACGATCGATGATATTGACCATGTGGGTCCTAACCTCTTCCTGTAGGTCCTGTAGATGATGGCAACGAGGGTGATAGCTACGATGATCCCCACGTAGGAGCTCAATGATGCAAAATTGAGGCCCGTCAAGTTGTAGAGGACCATTAACGCTATAACATATCCCGGACCAGATATCACGGGCTCTTTACCAGCATCCACATCTGTAAGGATCTGGACATAGTTCGCCTCGTCCGAGGGAGCTGGAATGATATGGTCCAGCACTATCTCACGGACATAGATGACCATGATGAGAACTGTGATGATGATCAGAAGTGCATTGAAGAGCCTCCCTTTGACCTGATCGTCTTTCAGTTGAAGGCGCTGCAAGCCGACCATTGCGGCAAAGACCAGGCTAAGAAAAGCTACCTTGACCACCCACTCGATCATTGGACATTGTTATTGGTGGGACCCATATATAATTGTCCTCGCTCGAGCAAAGATATAATACTGGGCTCCCAATAGCATTGGTGATGAAGCGAAAGGGTCGCAAGCCCAAGGTCTCTGTTGTCGTACCAGTTTACAATTCTGAAAGGACGATAGAGAAGTGTCTACTCTCAATACTTGATCAGACCTACCCTGACTATGAGGTCGTCGTAGCCTATACTCGGTCTCCTGACAGGACCTTGAAGATCATCAAGAAGGTGATGAAAAAGGATGACCGGGTCCGAATGGTCAAGTGCAAGGTCCGCGGACGAGGTGCTGCCAGGAACACCTGCATTGAAGGTGCTCGCACTGACATCCTCGTTTGGACAGACGCTGACTGTGAGGTCCCTCGTGATTGGGTAGAAAGGATGGTCGCTCCTATCCTGGTGGATGATGAGGATGTGGTCCAGGGAAATGAAAGCAGTGCTGGTGGTGGACTGTGGCCCACCCTTTCACAAAGGGCAGGTCAGAGACATCTGGATGTCCACATGAAGAAGAAAGGATACATCGATCATCTGGACACCAAAAACTTCGCTGTCAAGAGCTCTGTGCTTGATGATGTTGGTGGATTCAATGGTGTGATGCGGTCCAACGAGGACTTTGAGTTCAAGGTCCGACTGACCAAGAACATGTACAAGATCCGTTATCTCTCTAAGGTCAAAGTGGTACATCACCATAGAAAGACCTTGAAGGCCCTGCTCTACCAGAAGTACGAACAAGGGTACTGGACATCGGTCACTTACAATCTTCATAAGAACTTCTTCGATAACGAGGACAAGGAGGAGACGGTGGTCCAGCCATTGTATCTGTCATACTATGTTACTGCTCCTTTCAAACTGGTCCGGTTCATCTTCACTTATGGGTTCATGGATGGTCTGTTCGTAACTCTGACCTGCATGTGCATCGCTGCGGGTACTCTTACTGCAAAGCCGAAGATGAATGAGATACTTGCCAGGATGAAGAAGGAAGGTTACTAGACCTCTGATGAAACACAGTTATATATTCCCTCGGGGATGGAGCTTTATGCAACTGCCAAAGTTCGATATGGTCAAACACGCAGTTGCAATTGGGTCAGGCCAGGTCGCTGGGATGGTCATTGCTTTCCTCTTCCTTACCTTGCTTGCCAGGTGGATGACAAAAAGCGACTATGGTGAGATCCGCTACGTCATCAGTGTAGCTACGTTCGCAGCAACGGTCATCGCCTTTGGCCTTCCGACTACCCTTACTCGATATCTTGCCAAGTACAAAGATGATGACAAGAAGATGGGTGGGTACTCTACCAACGTCCTAGTAGTCTTTGCCATTACCCTCGTTGCCATCGAGGTCTTGGTCACTATCCTGTACTGGCCCCGATGGATCTATCCATTGGTTGTCCTTGGGTATTCATTACCTGTACTCTATCTTGCCTTTGTCCGAGGGATGATGCAGTACTACAAAATCTCGTTCATTGAGGGGGGAAGGAGCGCCCTAAAGTTCGTGGTCCTGATAGTTGTGCTGATAGTTCTTGGATTGACCAAGACCAATGTCCTATTGATCTATGCTTTCGGAGGGTGGTTGGTCCTGGTGGCCCTGGAGCTTGTTATCCCAACGGTTCGAAAAGTGAAGTGGGGCAAGGTGAACGCAGAGACCATGCTCGAGGTCATGAAGTTCACAATGCCTGTGTTCTTCACGACCATGGCCTTTGCGTTCCTGACGGTAATTCCCGTCCTGATCCTTGAGAGGACATGGGACTTCGAGGTCGTTGCGGTATACTCGACCTCGTTCCTTGTCACCTTCGGAATGGGTATCGTCCCGATAGTTCTGAACACCATCGCAATGCCCAAGATCGCTCACATGAACAAATGGTCTGAACGGAACAAGTTGTTCTGCCAATGCATTATAGTCATCCTCGTTTGTGGCGTCGTTCTTTGCGGGATGACGTTCCTACTCGGCAAGTGGGTACTGGTCCTTGTCTTCACATCCAAGTATGCTGCCTCCTACACCCCCATGGTGATACTAGCAGTAGGTTCTGTGTTCATGGGGATAAAACTTGCTTATGCATCTCTCTGGGAAGGTAGTGGCCATCCCATAAACTCGACCATCGATGGTGTGTCTGGAGCAGTTATAGCATTGGTCCTTTGTGTCTTGCTCGTTCCGACCTATGGAAGCACAGGAGCTGCGATAGCTTATCTCGGCGGTTGGCTTGCATGCTGTGTTGTCGATAGCATTCTGCTTGTCAGATTGAAACTGTCATAGTTCCATATGGTCCTTGAGCTTCCGGATGAACACCTTGGTGTCGAACTTCTTTGCTTGCTTGAGACATTCTTTACGGTATGACCCAGGACCTTTCGATATGGTCTTGACGGCCTTGATGATCTTGGATGGAGATATATCGTCGATGAGAACCCCTGTGGTCTCATCGATGACGGATTCCTTGTAACCGCCCTCATTGGGAGCGATGACCGGTTTTCCAGCCGCCATTGCTTCGACGGGAGTCATTCCGAAGTCCTCGTCCTTGGAGGTGGTTATGAACCCTTTGCATCTTCCATACAGGCCGATGAGGTCCTTGTTCGATACCCAGTTAAGGATCTCAACGTTGTCTGGCTTGATGGAACGGATGTAGTCCGCATGCTCTTTGAAGTGTGTGGATTGTTCATAGCTTCCAACGACGATGAGCTTCTGCTTGGGCATCTTCTTGAAGGCCTCCATCTGGAGTTGGACCCTTTTGTGGGTTATCAGACGGTTGACGCTCAACCAGAAATCACCTGTCTCGATGAACTTGAACCTCTTTGTCTCTATAGGCGGATGGATGACATTTCCATCCACCTTGAGAAATTTCTTGAGACGTCTTCTCGTGTTATTGGAGTTGCATACTATCTTCTGGGCATGCCCTACATACTTGAGGCTCAGATGCCGATTGTACTTGACCCATAGGTCGAAGATCGGCCGTTTGTACGGGGGAACGTTGCTCTGTCTTGTATACTCGTAGAGGTCCCAGAGCTCCCGGATAGGTGAGTGGACATACCAAAGGTTGGGCTTGTGATTGACGAGGCTCGACATTGCCCAATCCCCCTCGTTGATGTAGAAATCGAACTGCTTTCCAAGGTCGAGCTTTCTGAACTTGTGCAGCGCCATCTGTTGCTTGTATGGCGGGTTGATCGGAACCTTACCTATCGAAATGAGCTTCGTATTTTTGAAACCCATTTTCCTTATCTTCTCATCATCGAAGTTGGTCGAATAGATCGGAGCCTTCAACTCCCGTGCCATGGTGAGACCTACTATCTCCGCCCCACCGATGTTATCCATGTAGTTGTGGAAGACCGCAACCTTCATCAAGCTACCTCTGTAAGGCTGGATAAGCCTCGCTCGTAGACGCTGGAAGCGGCTGGGTGATAATTAAACCCTCGGTCTAATCATCATCGACATCGGTGTCGTCCCAGATCTCCTCGTCGTCATCGTCGGGGTCCACATCGTCCAGGTCGGGTTCGTCATCCTCGAGCTCCTCGAGCTCAGGTTCTTCCTCAAGCTCTTCAAGCTCCTCTTCCTCCTCCTCTTCGAGCTCGTCCTCGACATCTTCATCCGGTTCTTCGTCTTCTATCTCCTCCTCCATTTCTTCCTCGTCCACCTCTTCGTCCGGTGTATCCTCTTCCATCTCCTTCTCCTCGTCGGACTTTTCCTCCTCCTCTTCTTCTTCCTTGTCCTCCGCGTCCTTGTCCTCCTTCTCCTCATCGGATGGTTCTTCCTCATCATCATCCTTCTTCTTTCTGGTGACCAGGATGACGATGACCACAATGGCCACGATTATGAGTACCAATGCAAGTATTCCGCACACGACGAACATAGGTGTCAGGTCTGTGGTGCCACCATCTCCATCGCCGTCTGTGCCATTGCCGCTACCGTTACCGCCGGAGCCTCCTCCGCCTCCTCCGCCTCCTCCACCGCCACCACCGCCACCTCCACCACCGCCACCACCGGAGGTGATCTCTGTGGTGAAGTCCCAAGCGTTCGCGGTGTAGCCTGCAGCGAACCCATATCCGTCGAGGGATGTGAAGCTTGAGGCCACGGTCACGTCGTAGGACGTGTTGTAGGCGAAGTCATCGTGAGTAATGACAACAGACTTGTTATCTGCGCTCCATGTGAACACAAGACCAGAGACGCTTGGTGAGATGTCGAAGGCAGTCTCGAAGGCTGTTGGGTCCACTGCATGGCTGAAGGTTATCTCGATGGCAGTAGAGATGTTCACACCAGTGCCATCAGGTCCTGCTGAAGTTATGGTCAGGTAGATCGGCACAACTGCTTCGGTAACTGTCACTGTCATGTTATCGATACCGACCAGGTCCACCCTGTCGGTTACTTCGAGCTCGACCACATATACACCGACTATGTCGAAGGTGAACGTTGGTGAGACTCCAGTGAGGGTCTGCGTTGCACCATCGTACTCAAAGGTCCAGGTGTAGCTCTGGATAGGTCCAGCGTCTGTGGAACCGTTACCTGCGAATGTGACCTCTGTTCCTGCTGATACATCCTGGTCTGGACCAGCTTCAGCCACAGGCGCTGTGTTGTCAACGGTCACCTGGATCACGTCCATGGCAAGGTTCCCTGCCTCATCCGCAGTGATCGCCTTGATGGTATGAGTGCCATCTGCAACGGTTGTTGTGTCCCAGTTGGTGCCGAACGGGTTCGCGGTCGGGGTTCCGTTGTAGAGCTCTGTTGTTCCAACCCAAACAGCGACCCAATCGAGGTCTCCTTCTCCATCCAACGCATCCACGGTGATGGTCTCTGTTCCTGTGAGCAGAGCAGCATCGAGCGGTGCGTCGATGGTCACGTTCGGTGCGATGTTGTCCAGGATATCTATCTGGTACTGCGCAGACTGGTTCGGATTACCTGCAAGGTCGTCGAACTGGACAGTGAAGTCCATCTGACCAGCCAGGTTGTGGCCTGGAACGGTTATAGTCCAGGTTCCTCCACTGAAGGTCATAGGTGTGGTGGTCTGTGTTGCTCCAGGTAACAGGTAGAACAGGTCGGCGGAGTCCACATCGATGTTGTCATCGAGCGTTGCTGTGATGACTATGTCCTCTGCGACATTGACCGATGAAGGTGCTACTACGGAGACGACCCAAGGCATATCGTTGTCGATCACAAGGAGCGACTTCTCGCTTGTGTTGATGGAGTTCCTTGCATCCTCTGCCCATATGGTATAGTTGAGATACCCTGTCTGATCCGATGGTATGGATATTGATGCTGCGTAGGTGATACCAGACTGGAGGACCAGGTCGAGCTGTGTGTGTGGTCCAGAGTTGAACCAATACTCAACATAGACCCTGACAACACCCCTGTCATCGCTGGCAGTAGCATTGAAGGCGAACTGGTCTCCTGTTGTCGGATTGCCCATTGTGAGGTCTGCTAATACTGGTGGGATCGTATCGTATGCCAGTGGATAGTTATCTCCCGGTCCGTGTGGGACTATGGTGTCGCCTATCCAATCTCCATCGGTATCGGCTCCCATGTAGTCGGACCAGTAGTTGCCACCCATGTTCGGACCTCCGATGATGGAGGTTCCTGGTACGATGGCTCCCATGTCCCAGGTGTCGTTGGTGTTGTTCACATCAGCGTTCATCACGTTGTCGAAGTAGTTGTTGTAAGCCGTGTTGTTGCTGGTATAGTTGAAGTACAATCCCTTCTCGTGGAACTCCACCATGTTGTTGATGATGGTGTTGTTGTACGACCTCCACAGGTGGATACCTGTAGACTCGGTCCTGACAATACTTGTTCCATCGAAGGTGTTGTCCCTGATGTCGTTGAACCAGCTGCAGTAGAGATATACTCCATACATGGCCTCATCAATAGCTGAATCGTTGACCGAGTTGTTATCGGAGAATCCCATCTGGACACCGACGGAAACATCGTCGAGGTCAAGGTGACCAATGGTCATGTTGGTGCAGTTTGCGAGGATGACCTGTCCTGCATCGGATGGGACTTGCATGTCAGCGTCCTGGAAGTAATGGTAGACGCGCTTTCCATTAAGGAACACGGTCGGATCGACCTGCAAGTTCCATTCTGAAAGCTGGTCGCCGATCATGAACACACCACCACGGGTCATGTTCATTTCGAACAGCTGACCGTTCTGTGTGTTATCGAACACAACTCCGTGCTTGGTCGGGTTGTGGCTCTCGCTGTATACGGCCGCTACGATGTTACAATCTCCAAAGTAGTATGATGAACCATTGTTGTTGTTCGCAGTTGCGAAGTATGGAACACCGAACTGACACATGGACCAAGCAAATCCAGCACCTTCCATCATGTATCCGTTGCTATCTGCTCTGCTCCTGTAGGCGACAAGATAGGTCGACTGGTCTCCAACAAGACCGAACTGGCCGTTATGGTTGAATACACAATCCTTTGCCCAGACGTCATTGGATCCTTGTACTAAGGTACCAGCTGCATAGTTCCTGTTGCATGTGTTGTTGCTGAAGAACAAGCTGTCGCTACCATCGACAAATATACCCTCGGGGTTGTTGAAGTTGATCGTATTGTTGGTTATCCAAGCTCCATCCCTACCATCGATGTAGATGCCACTGTCCATGTTCCAGTAGATCTCGTTCAGTCTGATGTCGGTGTTCGCCGCACTCTGCAGAGATATACCAGCGCCCGTGTTGTTATGGATATGATTACTGATGATATTAACCTGAACAGGATTTCCGATATCAAAGATACCATCTTCACAGTGTGAGATCTCATTGTCAATGATCCAATTCGTTCCCCACTCAAGGACGATCCCGTCACTGGCATTGATGATCGTGCAGTTGTGGACAGTATTTCCAGTGGATCCATCCAAGAAGATCCCATAACTGTCAAGGTTTCTAACATCCAGGCGAGCTATCTCGTTGTTATCGGCATTATTGAAATTGATACCAACATCAGCTCCATTTGCGCTGTTATCGTGATAGATCCCATTGTTAGAGTTCTGGACATTGAACATGTCCTCCATAATGGTCACGTTGTTGTTCTTGGCTTCGAAGTCGTCGGAGTTCTGAATGAGGAAGACCGCATCTGTCCCACCGGTTGTTGTGCTGTTATGGACCTTGATTCCGTCCGACTGTTGAATGAAATACTGGTTTTCTCCAGCTAATTGGTCGTTGTATGCAAGTATAATGTCATTACAGAACTGTAAACGCATCGAGTCATAGTTCTGATTGTTAGAGAAGGTATTCCGCCAGAACACATTATCTCTCGAAGCTGTCATATACATGACCTGTTGCTGTCCAAAACCTGTCCATCCAAGGACTGATACATAGTTATCTGCGAACACTGACCGGTAGATAGTGTCCAAGGTCTCCCATCTGGAGTTGATCATCGTGTTGTTATGAACATGTGTGTTATCTACGATCTGTGGAGCACCAGCTCCATCCAGGTAAAGAGAGGTTCCACCTATGATCAGATTGTCCTTGATGGTGATATTGTTACATCCACTGGTGGTTCTGATAGCGTCAGCCTGACTGATCATTATGGACTCGTTGACCGTTACGTTCTCAGCACCTTCGAGCATCACATTATAGTTGCACCCTTCGAAGTTGATCCTGGTGAGCAGACCTCCATCCAGGTCCCCCACATACCTCACGCCGTTACTGGTCTCGATCTTGAAGTCCGTCATGTTCACATATCGCTGAGTTGGAGTACCTGTGATGGTGAACGCATAGTTCGGCATACCTGTTGGCTTGACTATGGTACTGTTCCCCTGTCCGATCAGGTCAAGATTGTGGTTACCATGGCCTGGGCCGATGAGGACGTTCTCGGTGAACGTTCCGTTCGGGATGACGATCGTGTCACCAGCGCTTGATGCATCAACTGCTGCTTGTATTGTAGCGTATGAGTTACCATCGACCATTATACAGGTAAGAGGATATGTATCCACGCTGCCTGCAGTTCCACCAACGGTATATGTTGGATTTCCTCCCTCGTAATACGTCGTTCCCCAGATCACCTTGTATGGTGTTGAGCTCGTGCCATATCCTCCATAGTTCGAGTAGTAGTTATGATCGAAAGTGGCCCCTGCATTGTCAATGATGTTGCCCGAGAAAGAGTTGTTTTTGACCAGCATGTTAGTTCCAGCCGTATTGATGACCACGGGGGTGCCTGCTGTGAACTTGTTATCGGTCATGTTTATCCAGTTAGCATTGTTTTGGATTACTACTGCAAAGTTTGCTGCTTCAACATAGTTGTGAGTGATGTTCGTTCCTCTTGCATCATCTATGTTGAACGCTGTGTTCATTTCCGTTACGATGTTATCTTTGATGATGGAACCAACAGGAGTACGCTCGGCATCAAAGAAGATATTTGTTCCCTCAACAGTGTTCCCTGTTATGTTCAAAGGTGTTGGGTGAGTAGTGCCGGTCACATGAACTATCGTTGCAAATGGTGTATTCCAATAGACGAAGTTGTCTACGAAGTGGACATCAACAAGGTTCAGATAGAGCAAGTAATCTCCAGCCCCGAGAATTGTATTGTCCTCGAACATGATGTCCCCATTGTTGTTTGCGAACAATGTACCCTCCGCATCGGAGAATATTACCGTTTCATTCCTCAACACTCTGACATCACAACCAAATAACCAGATCCTACCTGCTCCGAAGTTGACATCGGCCAGTGGTTTAATGAAGTCTATATCTCCGTCATACATCTTCAATGTGGAAGCTATTCCTACAACCTGCCTATAGAAAGTAACAGGTGTCTCTCTTGTGATGAAGATACCATAGTCCATATCCACAGCACCAAGTGTTGGTAGCGTTGAGTTCTCAACGAACAACCTTCCATCGTCAATGTCTATAGGTAGCAGGAACATTCCATCTGAACTTCCTGTTACTGTCGACATTGATAGGTTCCCAACAACATATAGATGGGAACCCGGACCCCAGATCCAGTTCATGTTCCTGAATGCATTAGAGGATGCATAAGGAGCTATCACGGTCCCGTACTCATAGATAGTCCCGGTGTTGACCGTTACATTGTTGAGCAGCTTCACATGGTCATACCAAGTGTAGTTGAAGTTGACAAGACCGTTGTTATCCATGATCTTGACGATCGCCAAGAGTGACCCAGAAGGCACTGTGTGATCTATAGCGTAGGTATAGGTCCAGTTAGTTCCAGCCCCGTTCCAGTTCATGGTCGCATTGTTAACGACCGTCTGACCGTTGGCAAGTATGTCCACTGTGACATACGTGGTATTGGTGTTGGTGTATTGTGTCCCGTTAGCTTCATATGCTGTAGCATTGAGCTTGAGTGTCTCGCCAGTGAAGAGTCCAGGGTTGGAGTTCTCCACCTGGACATCGAAGTGTCGCTTATATTCGACGTTGAGGTTCGTGATCTCGACCTGTGTCGGATCATTGGTGCAGTTCACCAGGATCGGGATCTTGATGGTCCCACCTGTGGTGACCGTCGTTAGCAGGTATGCTTTGATCATAGCTTCCAGGTCCGCGTTCCATGTTCCAGCAAGGTCACCTGGATTTACCAAGGACGTTGAACCTATGGTGATGTTGACATCGGTCGCAGTCTGTCCCGTGACCTCAACGATATCCACTTCAGCGCTCAGTATCCGGGCCCTTGCAGGGATAGTGACGTTCATCCAGTAGGGTGTTGTAACGGTTGCTGTATGACGACCAGTACCAAAGCTCATGGTCTGGAAGTTCAGTTGATGAAGGTTTATGGCGCGGCAATGCTTCTCATCAGTAGTCGGTATCTGATCGAAGCTGTATGGTTGGACCATGTAATCCGGTGTCATCACATTGTCTCCAGCAATCCAGAACCCATCATATTCTGTCCCGGCAGCCCATTTTATGTAGTATGTACCTGAATCACCATATGGTGTTACCAGGAAGGTCACTTTGGCTGTTCCAGAGTATGAGTCTACATTGTTGTACTGTTGGTAGCCCCACACGGTATGATCATCCTCGGCATCAACAAGACTAGAAACAGCCCCGCTGTATGCTGGAGTCACTGTGTTTGTGTAATCTTGGACTCCATCCCCAGTAGTATCCATTGTGTATGTCGCGCCAATGCTGTTAACCACCCAGTGGTCTGGAAGCTGTAGATAAATATGCATGTCACCATCGGAGTTTATACCTTGATTGTGCTCATTGTTCGACATCTCGATGACTATCTGGAACTGGTTACCAGATACTGCCTCACCGGGCGCTTCGAAGTTATCTGGATCTATGTATGTAATACATCCAGAGAACATGAGAAATCCTACGATCAATACTGCAAAAGCAGTCTTCAACATCCATGGCTTGGGCTGGAACATCAATATACCCCGGCCCATTAGATGGAGCTGCTCCTACTTATATCATACTAAGTCGCAATGAGCATAATGTTTCCTGAATGGACATATATTGTGGGTCGAATTGCCATTCCTGTTATTGAGGATCGGGCCGATCTAAATTGTTTTGCCTTTGACCTTCGTCACTGTCCCTTACTCGTCCATGTCTGGATCAATTTCCTCTATCGGATCGTCCTCTCCTAATCCCTCAATATCTAGCAGATTCTCATCAGGACCGGCCGGTAGACTTAATTGATCATCTCCTTTGAGTTCATCCGCCGTGTCTAGACCTTCCTCAAGCTCTCCAGTTTCTGGCCCATCGATGGGCTCCACATCACCGTCCTGAATGGGTGGTAGCTTATCATCAGCGTGTGTCTGCTCGCTCACTCCGGTCGTAACGATCTCGGGAACTATCGGTTCCGCGGTTCCGGTGGACACATGCTTCGGATCCTTTTCCTTGATCGAGTTTATACGTTCATTGAGCTTCTGGTCCACTATAAGATAGTGAGTGTCGTCGATCTTTTTCTTACGATACTGGTTCTCGGCATCCCACTTCAGCTTGTTGAGCCGTTCGAGCTTAGCATCTTCAGTGAGATTGGTGTCTGAGCAGACGTTCTCCGCCTCTTTCAGATGATCGAACACACGTTTCCTTCTTCTTCTGATGATGATCGCAGTGATGATGATGGAGATGACAGATATCACTAACACGCTGGCTTCGATCCAGGTCCAAATATTGTAGATGCTTATATGCCAAGGTCTATGCCGTGATCCACTGCCCGCACCGGAATTGGAGACCGTTGGATCTGTACTGTTGATGTACTCCTGCAGATTGCTGACACCATCATCATCTGGGTCGTCGTCAGCGCCCTGATCAAGGTTTTTGAAGTATGACATCTCCCACTGGTCCGGCAGGCCGTCGTGGTCGGTGTCGGTGAGGTTGGTGGACCCACCATCGGTGCCATTTACGTCCGTGCCTGTTCCACCATCCGTCCCGTTTCCGTCCGTGCCCGATCCACCATCGGTATCGTTCCCATCTGTGCCATCTGACACACTCGCTTCCACTTCCAATAGGAACTGGGCAGAGTCCTCAAGACCTGCACCATCGCTGACGGTGAGTGTGACGGTATAATTACCTGCCGTGCTGCATAGGAGCTCGATGCTCGCTCCAAAGTGGAGGATGTCATCTGCTCCGTCAGAGACCTTCCATGTGTAGTTGACTATCGCTATGTTGTCCGTTGAACTGGAGCCGTTGAAGCTTACCGAGTCGTTCACTTTACACAAGATGTCAGCGCCGGCAATAGCGACAGGGGCGTCATTGTCCATGATGTCGATGATCTTTGGAAGGGTAGAGTTGGACCCCTCCATATCCTCGAACTTGAAGATGTAGTGCAGCTGGTCCAGAGCGTGTGATATCGAGATGGAATGGTTGTAGTACTGTCCATTCGCTGTAAGTGTGGAGTTGGTGTGGGCTCCGCTACCGATCCAGTGCTCTAGGACGCAGCCAGTGATGCCGATATTATCGGTGGCCCTTATCGAGAAGTTGTATTTGTCCCCTGTTGTAGCAGCATCGTCGCTTTCGTCGGACAGGATCACAGGTAGGTCATTGTCCGTGATGGAGATGACCTTGCTCTGGGTTGTGTTCCAAAGACCGGAGGTATCATTTGCAGTGATGCAGTAATGAAGGTCCGATGTCGTATGGTTGAGCTGGAGTGTGTAGGACCACTCTCCTGATAGGCCTTCATTCATGCTCATATTGTGGACTGGTTCTCCCTCATAGTTGTATTCTAGATATACCCCGAACAAGCCAGTTGCATCCGATATCTCGATGTTGAAAGTAAAAGGATCGCCTGTGGTCCCGTTATCAGGCGTGCAGTCCTCGAGGAACGTAGGCCGAAGGTTCGTAACGTAGGTGTAATGTATGCTGACCTCTGCTGACTTGGTACCTTCCACAGCACTCTTCCACTCCGTGATCCTGTAGAAGTAGTACTTCCCGTTGATGACGTCGCTGTCGGTCCATGTGCCTGAGTTCAAGGTTACATTGGTGAAGAAAGCAGGCTCGACGTGGAACCCTGTGGACATGGACCTATAAATTGAATAGGTCACGCTGCCGACGTTGTTCGGTGTCCAAGTTAGGGTGATCCCGGGAGGTCCTTGTGATATGGCTAGATATTGCACGGGCCATGGTTTGAACGAAGGGTTCATGTCGAACAGCAGCACTTGACCGTAGTCGGTCCTACCGGTCTCGTTGGCAATGGCAAGTTGGGTCGCTGCGCCGTCAAGATGATGGAGTATTTCGCAGTGGATGCCGAACCGGCTCCCCATAGCCATATTTAACCTTTCACGGGTGGCCATTGAGAAGTGTGAACCGTTTCCGAAGAACAGGTAAGCGGTTTGATTGTTATACTCTCCTACTAACAGATCGTCCCTACCGTCGAGGTTGACATCCCCTACAGAGATGGAGCATCCAAAATAATCGTTGCCGTTATTGGTCCCGGTAATGGTTTGGTATGGTGTCGCGGAGATACCGGTACCTGAACTATTAAAGACGTACACTATCCCTTCATTGTCGTTGCCACCGTTATACTCCGGTGCTCCAAGGACGATATCGTCGTATCCGTTGCCATCAATGTCCACATGTGCGATCGTGTGGCCGAGGACCTCGTTCGCTCCACCTGTGATGTTCCAATATTCCTGTTGTTCTAGGCCAATACCTGTCCCAAGATATACACGGACCTTTCCCTTCATAGCGATGTTACCAGGCTTACCATTGTGGAACCTTGAACAACCCACGGCCACATCGTCCTTGCCGTCGTTGTTGACATCACCGATGCCTGCTACGGACCCGCCAGTATACTCCTCTTCATCATCCCCATTGCCAGTGATGTTCCATGCATAGGTCGAGGTGAGCCCGACGGTGCCGGGTATCCCCATATACAGAAAAGCCTTCCCACGATTGCTATCTCCGCCAACGCTCTGTCTGCAGGCTCCAATGATGACATCATCGTAACCATCATCGTTCACATCTCCGGCACCTGCTACGCTACATCCGAAATATGCAAAGTCCTCCATGTCACCCCTGGATGTCCAGTTAGGAGTGCCAGAAAGACCCGATGGGCTTCCTAGATAAAGGAACACCTTCCCGACGTAGGAATCCCCGCCAAGCTCCTGTTCACATGCACCAACGAGCATGTCGTCGTAACCGTCATTGTTGACATCCCCTGCACAGGCAACGCTAACACCATAATGGGAATCGTCAATAGCATCGCCTTGTGAACTCCAGCTGTATGTGGTGGAGAGACCACTGAGTGTGCCCATGAACAGATATGCAGACCCTTTTCGACCGTTCGTAGCCGTGTCATCCTCTGGGGCGCCAATAAGAAGGTCGTCATGGCCGTCGCCGTTGACGTCCCCTACCGCCATGGAATGACCAAAGTGCTGGCTGTCGATGTCCTCTCCGGTTATGGTGTAGGATGGGTCGGAGAGAATGACCGCCGCATTGGTCGATGTCGGTAGCAATAGTGCTAAAATGGTTATTATGAGCAATACCGATGCCATGAAGGCCATGTATCTCATGGGAACACCGAATGGAGAGGGATGTGGGAGGATGCTATATTAGGTTTGTTGATGGACACTGTGACAACTATCATCTCACTTCTTTTTGGATCATCCTCAGTCTGATCATCCTGGAGGTCATCCTCATGGGTGTCCTTCTCTTCATCTTCGGGCACCTCCTCTTTCTCGGGTTGCTCCTCGGTGGGTTCATCGTCGTCCGGTTCTTCTTTCTCGTCTGGCTCGTCCTGATCTTCTGGTTCCTCCTCGTCAGGTTCAGCATCATCCTCGGGCTCTTCCTCCTCTTCTGGTTCCTCCTCCTCGTCCTCTTGAGCATCCTTATCAGACTCCTCCTCTGGTTCTTCCTCCTCTTCCGAACCTTTTTCATCTTCTGGCTCTTCATCCTTACCACCCTTGCTCTTGATGACGAAGAACACAACGACGACTGTTGCTACGAGCAAGAGTATCGCTACGATACCAATTATCATATAAATGGCCATCATGTCGTTGCTTGAGGAACCACCATCCTGACCATCTGTGTTGTTACCATCCGTTCCATTGGTGGCATTTCCATCGGTGCCATCAGTGGTGTTACCGTCAGTTCCATCAGTGGTGTTCCCATCTCCACCATCCGAACCATCAGTAACTGGAGGTGTGTCGTCCACGGTAGGGTCAGTGCCTCTCTTGAACTCGTCCAGGTTGGTTATGGTGTCACCATCTGGGTCTGCTTGAGCATCTGATGCATTGTTCTTGTCCAGACCGTACTGGTCCTCCCACCAGTCAGGTATGCCATCCTTGTCACGGTCCCTATCTGTATCGTTGATCAGTGGGTCGTCTATGACGGTTAGTGTGAATGAATGATAGATCGTTGCGTTCCCATCAGAAGCTTCGATCGTGACCGTGAAGACACCGACCTCTGCATAGGTCCATACAAGACCACCGTTGGAGCTGTCGATGACGATGTCGGTCTCTGGGACAGAGCTTATGGAATACTCGATGACATCTCCAACATCGATATCTGTTGCGACACAGACCAGGATAAGCATCTGTGCTTCGTCCACGTCTTGATCGCTCGGTGTAGACACCCATGTTGGGGCATCGTTCACATTGACGACATCCAGGGTGAAGTTCGTTGAATCTGATGCGAGGCCGTCATCGACAGTGACCTTGACCCAGTAGGGCCCGACATCATCGTTGCGTGGTGTGCCTGATAGGACACCGGTGGATGTGTCGATTTCTAACCACCCAGCATTTGAGTTGAGGGTCCAGGTCAGTGTCTCTCCTGCAGGATCGATATCAGTTGCTTCGTAATCGACCTCGTAGAGGACATCCTCAAGGGTGGTGTTGATGTCAATTGTAGTTATGGTCGGTGCATCATTGGTGTTGATGACCGAGATAGAGAAGTTGTGTGAGTCTGAACCTGTGACACCATCTGTGATGGAGACGAAGAACCAACAGTCACCAACATGGTCGTTGGTTGGAGTTCCAGTGATCACACCAGTGGATGCATTGATGCTGATCCAATCCTGGTTGGATACAAGGGTCCATGTGATCGTATCCCCTGTTGGATCGATGTCCGTAACATCCAAGTCCAGGGTATACTCGACATCCTCTGTAGCGTTCGGTGCGTCAGGTTTAGTCATGACAGGATCGTCGTTGACATTATTGACGACGAGAGTGAAGTTCTGGAAGTCCGAACCTCCAACGCCATCGGAAAGGGTGACGTTGACGAAGTATGATCCAACATCCGAGTTCTGAGGAGTTCCAGAGATGTTACCGGTAGTGGTATTTATACTAAGCCAAGCCGTAGCATCTGTGATCAATCCCCATGTGAAGATATCCGCTGTTGGGTCGATGTCGTATGCTTCATAGTCAACCCAGTAATGAACGTCCTCATCGATCTCCGTAACGTTCTCTGTAGTGATGACAGGGTCGTCATTGACGTTCTCCACAGTGAGGGTGAAGTTGTAATAGTCCATCTCTCCAGCGATATCGTAGTAGGTGACATTGACCCAATAGACTCCAACTTCGGGGTTACCTGGTGTACCTGATACGACTCCTGTCTGGGTCTGGGACAACCAAGCATCAGCATCGGTGGCCATGTCCCAGAGAAGCTGTCCATTGACAACAGGATATGGAGAGAGATATGCATCAAGGTCGATCGAGAAGAAGAGGTCCTCTGAAGCGATCTGATTGCCCTGCTCGTAGATCATGGGCATGTCATACATCGTCCGGAGGAACGGATAGGTCCTGGTCTCACCAAGGCCCCACACTGCTCCGAAGTCCCAGTTGGTGAACGTTGCGTGCTGTTTCATCTGGGCAGTTGTCCTCCCGGTTCCGTTGACGCTCGAGCTCAAGCCTGAGGTCTGTGTGTCCCAGAAGCAGTCGATGAACATGGATGTGCCATGTTCGTTAGCTGCGAAACCACTGATATTAGCGAGTCCGGATGCGGAACCCAGACTGTAGCTTGCGTTGATCCAGCTGTCGGTGTTGTTGCCTACAAAGCCTCCAACAGTGACGTTCCCTGTCACATCTCCCCAGCTGTAACAGTCACTGATGTTCGCTTCGTCATTGTTCTTTCCGACGAATCCCCCGGTTATGTTACCAGTCGTGACAACATCTCCGATGGAGTAACAAGACCAGATGTTCGCTGCAGATTCATCATTGGACCCTACAAAACCTCCGATGGTATCGCTTGACTGGCCAACTCCATAAACATCACTGGATGACCAGGATGCTTCGATGATATCGGAGTTCGTACCAGCAAAACCTCCGATCTTGTCACCGACCGCTGTGACATCCCCGTGGCATGATGATCCAGAGAATCTTCCCCCGAGGTTTGCTCCCACGAACCCTCCGAAGCAGAACACACCATCGCCTGTAGCGATCGTGTCTCCGTAGGCAGTACTGTTGTAGACGTCACCCTGATCGTTGTATGCAACGAATCCCGCGATGTAATCTCCGGAGCCGTTCACAGTGCTGTATGAGGTGCAGCTTTCGATCAAACCCTGGTTCTCTCCAGCAAAGCCTCCAATGGCATAATCGCCAGCTTGTTTCTCAACAATGTAGCCGTAGGATGTGCTGTCATACACCTTTGTCTTATGGGCAACAATTCCTGCAAATCCACCTATGTGATGTCTGCCAGTCACATTGCTGCGAGTCGTGCAGTCGCGGATGTTCCTCTGATCCTCTATCCAAATATTGTCCTCAGAGTGTCCAATGAATCCTCCGACATAGTAGTTGCCACTAACATTTCCAAATGAATGGCTTCTATTAAAATAAGGGCTGTTATACAGTTTACCAACAAACCCTCCCACGTTCGTGCTGCCTGTGACCTCGCTTGTTGTCCAGCAATCCTCAATGTCACCATTATTTGCTTCTCCAACAAACCCTCCAACATCTGTGTTCCCATTGACCGATCCTGATGCCCAGCAGTTAGTTATGTTGCCACTTCCACTGAGTTTTCCTATGAACCCTCCAACATCCTCATTGGCACTGGTTATGTTCGATGTAGTGTAACAGTTAGTGACATTGGCGATATCATACACGTCCCCTACGAACCCACCGACCCTATCATCGCCGGAGACATTTCCGGTCGAAAAACAATCTATGATCCATATGGTTTTGGTCCCAAGGACATATCTTGCGAAACCCCCAGCACTTGTTGAGGATGTTACCTTGCCGGTACTATAACATCGGGTAAAATTGCCAGGTGAAAGCAGACTCCCTGTGAAACCACCGACGTTCCCTTGCTGGCCCGTAACATCACACGTGCTATAGCAATCAGTAACATTTCCACGCAAACCCGATGAGAATCCCCCAACGTGTCTTCTCCCGATAATGGTTCCTGTAGAGTAGCAGTCCTTCATTGTCTGGTACTGCTCTGCACCAGATCCAATGAACCCCCCGATCAAAGTGCCTATTCCACCATCGTCCATGTTTACGTGTGCAGAACAATTATGGATGACATTATCATCATTTAGGAACATGGAGAATCCACCCATGGCCCTGGCATAAAAGGACCCGTTGCTGGTGCAGTGTGACGTCGTTGCATCACCAGCAATATAATACATTCCCGCTACACGATAACCATACATTGTACCGTTGAAGTGGCAGTCAGTGATATTGCCCCCATTCACTCTACCGAAAAACCCTCCAGAGTTGTCAACATCATATGTTCCATGAACATAGCATCCATAGATCTCTCCATAGGATTCAGATGCTAATGCTCCCGAGTAGTAGTGGGCATCCATTGATACATTGACCATTCTGACATACGAGATGGATGCTCCAGGAGCCACACCTCCGAACATTCCCTGATAGCTAGATCCTCCACGATCTATAGTGAAGTTCTCAATGGTGTAGTTCTGACCGTTCAGAGAACCTTTGAACGGGTTCCCTGTATCTCCCATCGTGGTGAATCCTGTATTAGAGTTCCACGTCTTCGTGTCCCTGGCATCGATATCATTGATGATGATGTAATGCGCACTTAGGTTCGCGCTGATGTTCTGGAGCTGTGTTACGTTCGAGATCTGGAACGGATTCCCTACGGTCCCATTTCCCCCAGCGAAGTAGATGGAAGGAGGTGTGACGTCCACGGGTTCAGCGAACGAGCTGATGATGAAGATGGTCGAAAGTAGAAGCAAGGCTGTGATAGCGATAGAGCTGACCTTGAGCATGGTGGCACCCGCGAGAGGATGTACCATCTAGTAAATAATCTAAGAGGTATGGTTCACTGGGATTATTCCTCTTCCAGTTCCTCCTCATCGAGTTCTTCCTCCTCATATTCCTCGTCCTCAACATCCTCCTCCGGTTCCTCCTCGTCTAATTCTTCTTCCTCGATGTCCTCATTCGGTTCCTCTTCTTCGTCAGGGAACTCCTCTTCCTCTGGCTTGTCCTCCTGCTCTAGAACCTCCTCCTCTGGTTCATCCTCCTCAAGCTCTTCCTCGAGAGTTGAGTCCCCAAGGTCCTCGTCATTATCGCCACTGTTCTTCATCATGAAGTATCCCGCTACTCCTGCCATCGCTATGAGGAGAACGAACAGCAAGATGATGATGAAATAGAATCCCGCAGTATCCGTACTTTCTGTTCCACCACCATCCTCTCCACCATCGGTACCGTTACCGTCCCCTCCGTCAGTAGAACCTCCATCAGTCGATCCACCGTCAGTTCCATTTGTTGTGACCTTATCGCTCTTGAGCGGATTGGTCCTTCCATTGTACTCTTCAAGGTTGGTGATATCATCATCATCTGGATCTTGTGCAGCATCGCTTGCATTGTTGGGATCGAAACCGTAGAAGTCCTCCCACCAGTCGGGGATTCCGTCGCCGTCGGTATCAGTTGTTGCGTTTGGACCAGGTTCTGCAATGGTTTGGTTGTCATCAGGTCTTGTTTGATTATCATCGGGTTTTGTTTGGTTGTCCGGTTCGGTATCGTTTTCCTCAGGTTCTATGGGTAATGCATTCACAGAGATACTGAATTTGTGATATATCGAAGCAATACCATCTGAGGCAGAAACATTGACAATATGATCTCCGGGCAGTGTTTGTTTCCAGAGGATACGGCCATTAGTTTTGTTAATGCTGATGTTTATTATTGGAGTTGATGTGATCGAGTATGTTATCATATCTCCCAGATCAACATCCTCGGCTTCAACTGCGAGGTATATCCATTCACCCTCCGTGATGTTTTGGTCTGAAGGCGTTTCTGTCCACGTTGGAGCATCATTTACATTTGTGACATTTAGAATGAACTCCGATGTAGTCACTCCGCCTATCTGATCTGAGACAGTTACGATCACAATGTGACTGCCAACATCATCATTTGTAGGAGTTCCGTTTAGAACTCCCGTACTTTGGTTGATATTCAGCCAGTTGGCATTTGTAGTTAAGGACCAAACTAAGATGTCATTCGTTGGGTCCGGATCAACAGCTTCATAATCCACTGAATAATGTTGATCCTCAATGGCAGTTGGTACATTTGGTGTTAGTATAATCGGTGCGTCATTAATATTCAGAACAGTGAGTGCGTAGTTCAACCAATCTTGACCTCCGTTTCCATCTTCAACGGAAATATTAGCATAAAACACACCGACGTCAACATTTGTAGGCGTACCATTTAACACACCTGTTGTCTCGTTTAACCTGAGCCAGGATGCATTTGTCGTTATTTTCCATGTAAGAATATCCATTGTCGGATCGATATCTATCGCCTTGAATTCCACCTGATATGTCATACCATCAAAGACATCTGTGTCTGCTTCTGTTATGATCCTTGGAGCGTCGTTCACATTGTCCACGGTCAGAGTAAAATTGTGCCAATCTTTGCCCTTATGACCATCATCCACGGAAACATTTACACAATGATGACCGACATCCTCGTTCGATGGGGACCCCTCAAGTATCCCATTAGAAGGATCGATAGACAACCAGCTTGCGTTCGATCTCAGAGACCAGGTCAATGCGTCTCCGTTTACATCGAAAGCGGTGTATGTGATATGGTATGACTGATCCTCAAGTACTGAGGTGACATCCTGAGTAATGATCTCGGGAGGATGGTGGTAACTATCAACAATTTCCGGGGAGCTAAGGTTCCTGGACCATATTCGTGCTTCGTCCAATCTCCCTTCATACTGTCTTGTACCCCCGCCGAATCTCAATTCCAGTGCGTTTTGGCCGATATCGTTTGCACTTATTCCTTTTGCAGTGAGTGTACTGTTTATGAAAAGTGAAATATTTTCCCCGTCAAATGTCAAGGCCAAATGGTACCATGAATCCTTGTCAGGTAACGGGGTTGTGACGAACTCACCGCCTATGAAACCAAAGAGGGATCCACCAACTGGTTCTATCACCAATGCATATGCGTCCATTCCTTTGGATACCACCACATCGAACATCGCAATGTTGGGATATGACGATCCGTCATCGAGATACCATATATTTGAGAAGTCCCAACTCGATGTCGTAAAAGTTGAACGCTGTTTCATTTCGGTCGTGGTCTTTCCGGTTATACCTGTTGTTGAGCCGGAACCAATGGCTGTGGATGTCCCAGATGTCTGTGTGTCCCAGTAACATCCCGTGAAGGTTCCTCCGTTATAGATTCCAACCGAACCGCCGCTGGTCCCGGAGCATGTACTGCTTCCGGTTGAATAGCACTTGGATACGGTGCCACCATCTATCGATCCAAAAAGTCCTCCACAACCAGATGTGGACGATACTACTAACTCGGCATTATTGCCTGTGGAGTAGCATGAAGTGATGATACCACTACCCACATGTCCGATAAGCCCGCCGATACTCTGGGTTATTGCCACAGTTCCAAAAGTTAGATCGCCTGTAGAATAACATTCAGAGATTGTTCCACTATAATGCATACCAACCAAACCGCCAAGCAAATGCATTCCGTTCAAGTTTCCGGTGGAATAACACGAATGGATGCTCCCACCCCAGTTTGTCCCAACCAGGCCGCCCATACCGGTGAAACTACTGGCACCCCAAACACTGGTGGTTGCATAGCAAGCCTTGATACTGCCAGTATTATATCCAACCAAACCGCCTGCATCAAAGCCTATGGAACCAAACGGTGCTACATAATACTGACCCACCAATTTTCCCTTTGAATAGGAATCCTTTATGCTACCATCATTCCAACCAACCAAACCGCCAAAATATCCAAGCCCGACAATATCGACCTCTGTATAGCATTCCGTGATGGTGCCGCTGTCTGAATTATGTCCGACTAGACCGCCACAATGTGATCCTCCCGGAACAGGTGCGGGGCCAGGACCCGGCGACATTGTAGGCTTTGAATAGCTGTTGATTATATCACCGCTATTTCCTCCAACCAAGCCTCCGGAATACTGCAGTCCATCAAAATTGCCGCTTGTGGAGCAATCCGTGATAGAACCCCCAAAATTCATACCAACTAATCCACCAATGTAAAACGGCATATCAACCGTCACCGTCTCATCATTAGATGCCAAGCCATTCACAGAGCAATTTACGAGTGACCCGCCATGGTTCCATCCGACCAAACCTCCGGTGTAATTCCAACCTATGATCTTCACCGAATTTAAAGTGACATTTCGAATTTGAGCAGAACTTGTTATGTTCCCGAACAACCCGATATAATCTGAATGATCCCGGTTGATCTGGAGGTTGGAAATTGTATAACCCCTACCATCGAATGTACCATTGAACGGTGTCCCTTGGTATCCCTCAACAACAGAGATGTCCATTCCGATGGGTTCGAAGCCTTTTTCTTCGTTCCAGTCGAACGTCTCTTTTGCGTCTATGTCATTTGAAAGGTAATATGTGCCATTCAGATCATTCTTCATCGCCTGAAGGCCTGAAACATTATAGATAGGAGTTCCCGATGGTTGCTGTGTAGAAAGATATGGTTCATCATTTGGTTTAGCCCAGACCTCAATGGTTACATTGCCATTGATGTTCAAACTCGATGAGTGAGGGATCGAGACATAATCGTCCTCCCCATCGAAGGACAGGGCAGAGCCAGTAGTAGTAATTCCCTTCACCCAGGAGGTGTTCTTATCCATATTTTTCAATGAGCCGTTATTATTATTACCACTGGAGTCCAAGGCGGTGGTGCCATTTCCTTCATCCAAGTTCCATCTTCCTACCAATCCAGTTGCACCGGAAAGACGTGTGTTTGGCATGGAAATGGTTCGTTCGATCTCCAAGGTTGCATCCTCGGATGCATTAGAGATCATTATCAGTCCACTGAATAACAGGCAAACAGTTGTTACTGTCAGTGTTTTGGAGATCATATTTATTCCTCCTCAACAGATTCATCATCAAGGTCAAGGTCGTCATCACTGGGTTCTTCCTCACCCGGATCCTCTTCCTCGACATCCGCCTCCGGTTCCTCCTCCAAATTTTCCTCCTCTATCTCATCCTCCGGACAGATCTCTGGTTCTTCATCATCTTCCTCAGGATGATCTGGTGGTAGAACATCTCTCTTCGGCTTCTTGAACACGAACAAAACTATCATTGCAGTTGCGATGATCGCAAGTATCCCGATGAGAACATACAATGGGATGTTGGACATCACATCGGACTTCGATCCAGCAGCGTCATCCTTGTCCTCACTCTTTGTAGGACTGGTTCCATCGTTGTATTCCTCCAGGTTGGTCTTACCATCGTTATCACGATCATCGTCGGCATCCGTCGGATCGTCTGGGTCAAGACCATAAAGGAGCTCCCAGCAGTCGGGCATCCCGTCTTCGTCGGAATCCTCTAGGTAAATCTCATCGATGGTCTTGTTATCGTAGACCGTCTTGTTCACCGTGGTCTCGATGGTCTCTGTGATCGTTCCATTACTGTAAATGGTCTTGTTGTTGTACTTTATTTGATTCTGATATATAGTCTGGTTCTCGTACATCGTTTGATTGATGTATTCTGTGATGTTGACCACTTCTTTTTCCCATTTCAGTGGGTCATAGGGATAATAATCATCCACGTTGAAGTAGCCGTCCCCATCTGTATCTGGGTCCAAAAGATCGGTGATATTGTCCCCGTCCATATCCGGTGGAGTGGATGTTTTATTCAGCCGATCCGTGCCAACTACAGATTCCAGTGTATCGAACCATCCGTCGTTATCATCGTCGGGATCAGCGTTGTTCCCTGTTCCGTCTCCGTCGGTATCCATCCATTCTGTCGGATCTGTTGGGAACGCATCGGAGGTGTCAAGTGTGCCATCATTGTCATCATCGTCATCCGTCTCGTCAGGTATTCCGTCCAGGTCCGTATCCAGCTTTACCTCCAGCGTGAAGTTGGTAGAATCGGTCCCACCGTTACCATCATCAACTGAGACGTTCACCCAGTATGTTCCTGTGTGGGAGTTGGTCGGTATTCCTGATAAGATTCCTCCCTCCATCAAAGAAAGGAAAGAGGCGTTGGATGAATGATCCCAGGTGATAGTACCAAAGCCATCGTCCGATGAATCATAATCAGTTCGATACAAAGTTCCAGCAACTACTGTATTGTTATCTGCGGTTGTAATTTCGGGGTCTGTGTTATCTACAGATAACGAATAGCTGTAGGTTCCCAGTCTTCCCCTGGAATCCGTGGCCGTAACTTCCACTTCGTGATCACCCACATCCGCATTGGTGGGCGTTCCCGATATAGTGCCACTGATAGAATCTATGGAAAACCATTCGTTCCTGTTTGTGGAAACGTTCCAGGTAATATTGTTGACCTCGTCGTGCATGAACGGTACGATGGCTTCGAAATCAAATGTGCAAGGATTATCCTCGCTCACTTGATCCATTTCAGTCGTATCAGAGATCGTTATCATAGGTGTGTCGAATCTGAGAAATGGGTATGTTTTGGAGTTGACAATATCCCACACCGTTACGAAATCCCATTTGGGGTAGGTGGTGTGCTGTTTCATAAGTGCAGTACTCAGGCCGGTCGCGCCGTCGCTTGATGTTGTACCGGACGCATTTATGTCCCAGAAGCTATTCCCATATGTGCTATAGCCTCTCTCACATCCGACGAAGCCCCCGACATCACTCGTCCCAGAGGCGTTACCGATACTGTAGCAGTTGAGATAAGCACCATCCACACTATCTCCGACAAAGCCCCCTACGATGTTAAATCTTGCCATGGCATTTCCTGTACTGAAGCAGTTCATCATATGATGGGGCGAAGTATGAAATCCTGCAAATCCGCCTATAGTCGCTTTTCCGCTGGCATTGCCAGTGCTGTAGCAATATGTGACGGGTGTTTCGGCGTTCTTTCCTACAAAACCGCCTATGCCAAGGTTTCCCATGGCATCACC
>JANQNL010000096.1 GCA_028279585.1 Thermoplasmatota archaeon | reverse complement strand
TAACCGTGAACTCCCGAGCCTGGAACACCATCTTATCGATGACCTCGCGCTCCACGGTCACTGGAGAGTTCTTCGTGCTCCAGAGGAAACCAATCCTGTGGTAAATGAGGAACAGCATGATCCCGAACGAAAGGATGGCTGGGAAGACGTTCGAGAACAGGAACGCGACCACTAGAAGTGACACTGCAGTTAGCAGCAACACATTGAAGGTCGTGGTGGCCGAGAGGCGTTCCTGGGACATTGTGGATGCGGGATGGATGTTGACATTATATGCCTTTGCCCCTTCCGACAAGGTTTAATGGATAGAGCCCATCCCATCATTATGTGTCCTCTCAAGCCTGAGTCCCGCATCGTTGGTTTCGATGACTCCAAGTTCGCTTTCTCGGACGAGCTCGTCCATGTCTTCGGAGTCGTCACCAGGGCCAATGGCTACGTTGAGGGGGCGATGCATGACCAGGTCCATGTTGATGGTAACGATGCCACAGAGGTCTTGATCCAGCTGGTGTTGCGATCGAGATACAGGAAGCAGCTTCGATTGATACTGACCGATGGGATCGCTATGGGTGGGTTCAACATCATCGACATCGAGAAGTTGAACAAGATGACAGGCATCCCTGTTATCGCTGTGACACGGTCCAAACCAGACCTTGAGGCCATGAAGAAGGCCATGACCTACCATTTTGACGATTGGGAGGAAAGGTTCAAGACCATCGCGAAAGGGACCATCCACGAGCTGGACCTGGGCAAGGATGGCCACAAACCGATCCACATCAAATCATGGGGCCTGGACGATGATACGGATGCTGAACTTGTGGGAAGCTATGTTCGGGCTTCGATAATCCGTGGGGCCTATCCAGAGCCGCTTCGCTTGGCGCATATGATCTCGACGGCGCTTACTTCTGGCGAGTCCAAGGGAAGGGCATGATGGCGATGCTTCACCCTACTGATAAAGTTAGAAAATTATATTAATGGATATCACTTTGGGAGGCCCTCGGGGGGCGATTCATGACCAATGGTGATGAACCAAACACAGAGCTTTTGGACAAGGCCAAAGAACTGATCGAACAGAACCGTCAGGCGGGACTCGATACGAGGGAAGCCGAAGGTCTTCTGAAGATCGCAGAAGCTGCCATTGAGGCAGGGGACACAGAGAAGGGAAATTCTGTTCTGCAGACCGCTAACGAGTCTGTTGAGAGACAGCATGCCCAGAGGGTCCAGGCCCCAGAGGCTCCAGCTGCGGAAGCACCTGCAGAAGAACCAGCAGCGGATCCTATCGAACCTGACGGTTCTTCGGACCCTTCGGTCCTTTCGGACAGTGGTCCTCAAGATAGTGACCCTCAGGGGGAAGCTCCAGCAGAAGAGGCATCCGCCGAGGAAGCTCCAGCGGAAGAACCAGTAGCAGAAGAGGCACCCGCTGAAGAACAGCCCGAGGAGGCTCCAGCAGAAGAAACCCCTGTACCAGCACCTCCCGCAGCTCCCGCACAGCCCCAGGAAGACATCGACGCTCTGTTCGAAGGCTTCGATGACAAGAAAGAGGAAGCACCCGCCGAGGAGACACCTGCAGAGGAGACCCCTGCCGAAGAACAGCCAGCAGCAGAGGCACCAGCCGATACACCTGCAGAAGAAGCTCCCACTGAGGAAGCCCCTGCAGAAGAGGCTCCCGCAGACGACTGGCCGGCGGAAGAACAGGAAGGCATGATGAAAGCTGCGACCAAGGCCCAGGAGGTCGCAGAGCTTGCCCAGACCAAGAAGGATGCAGGCCTTGATACCTCCGGAGCTGACGAGCACCTCAACACTGCCAGGAACTCCATGGGCACCAAGGACTTCAAAGGCGCCTACGACGCAGTCTGTGCAGCCGAGGAGATCCTGAACGGACTCGAGGCAGCAGCCCCAGCCGAAGAAGCCCCAGCCGAGCAGCCTCCACAGGAGGAGCAGGCACCAGTGGACGTCTCCGACAATCCATTCGCAGCCGGTGCACCACCTGTCGAGGGCGAGGAGGCCGTAGAGGCCCCAGCTAACGATTACGAGAATCCTTACGCTTCAGCTTCAGTCACGCAGCATGATGGAGCAGAGGAAGCACCAAGCGCAGAAGAGGGTGGTTTCAGCGAGGAGGACCTTGCAGCAGCAGCCCCACCTGTAGAGGAAGAGCCTGCCCAGCCAGAGCAGCCTGCCGAACAGCCCGCTACCCCACCAGAGGCTGATGATCCTATGATGAAGGCCGCTACCAAGGCCCAGGAGGTCATGGACATCGCAGCAGCCAAGAAGGCTGAAGGGTTCGACACGAGCCCTGTGGATGGCGTCCTGGACGTTGTCCGCGATTCAATGGGAAAGCAGGACTTCGATACAGCTTACGGTGCAGCATGCCAGGCAGAACAGATGCTTGGTGATCTTCAGCCTGCACAGCCAGCAGCAGAGCAGCCAGCTGCGGAGCCACAGTATGCCCAATGCTACCAGTGCCAGGCAATGATCCCGATAGAGTCCGACCACAGGCCCCTCATCTTGACCTGCCCAGGATGCGGAATTCAGGTTCAGCTAGGCTGATTCGTGATTTCGGCAAGTTAGGAGCACGCACTCCTTCCGTTTCGTTTAACTTAATAAGTTAATCATAAATAAAGGAGAATCGATGCCTGTGCCCAACCCTCGGAGGGATACTATGGACCAGCTCGTGGAATGTGTTCCGAACTTTTCTGATGGCCGAGATATGGCCAAGATCAAGCAGATAACCGATGAGATAGAAGCCGTAGAAGGCATCACACTTTTGGATGTGGACCCTGGATGGGATACCAACAGGACAGTCGTCACGTTCGTTGGTGCTCCAGAGCCTGTGAAGGAAGCAGCTTTCCGCTGTGTCAAGAAGGCCCAGGAGCTCATCGACATGTCGACCCAGACCGGCGCCCACCCAAGGTTCGGTGCAACGGACGTGTGCCCGTTCATACCCGTGGCCAACATCACGATGGACGAGTGCGTCGAGATAGCCAGAGAGGTCGGTGAGCGCATCGGCACAGAGCTTGGCATCCCGATCTACATGTACGAGTATGCAGCCTTCACAGATGAGCGCAGGAACCTTGCCAACTGCAGGGAAGGAGAGTATGAGGGTCTGTTCGACCGTGTCGGAAAGCCAGAGTGGAAGCCTGACTTCGGCCCGTTCGAATTCCCAGAGAAGTCTGGTGCAACAGCAGTAGGTGCCAGGGAGTTCCTCATCGCCTACAATGTGTCCCTCAACACCACCGAGAAGAAGTACGCCATGGACCTGGCCTTCGAGATACGCGAAAAGGGAAGGTCTGTCCGTGAGGGCAACATCGACCCATGGTACTTCAAGGGAGAGATCAAGAGGTACGAGGATGGAAAGCCCTACAAGAAGGGCGGGACCTTCGATCACTGCAAGGCCATCGGCTGGTATGTGGACGACTTCAAGCGTGCCCAGATCTCCATCAACCTCACAAACTTCAACATCACACCTCCGCATCTGGTCCTGGAGGAGTGTAGAAGACTGGCAGTGCCCAGAAACATCGTTATCACAGGCTCCGAGATCGTGGGTGTCGTTCCATACGACGCCATGAAGATGGCAGCCTATTACTACCTCGAGAAGCAGCAGAAGTCCAGGGGTGTGCCTTACATGGACCTGATGGAGAACGCCATCCAGTCCATGGGACTCACCGATGTTGCAGAGTTCGACATCGAAAAGAAGGTCCTGGGTCTTCCAAAGATCGAGGGACCACTGGTCACCCAGACCGTCAGGGAGTTCACAGACGAGGTCTCCAGGGAGTCACCAGCACCTGGTGGCGGTTCTATAGCTGCACTTGCTGGAAGCCTTGGAGCTGCTTTGGCATCCATGGTGTCAAATCTCACCATATACAAGGAAGGCTACAGCAACGAGGTGTCCGAAGAGCTCAACGAATGTGCCATGAAGGCGCAGGAGATCAAGGACCAGCTTCTCGTGGCCATCGACAAGGATACCGACGCTTTCAACGTCGTAATGGCCGCTATGAGGCTGCCAAAGGGAACTGACGAGGAGAAGGCCGCTAGGGAGAAGGCCATCCAGGATGGCTATGTAGAGGCCTCGGAAGTGCCTCTAAAGACCGCCAGGCTCTGTTATGAGGCTGGAACGTGCGCCCGTATAGCAGCCGAGAAGGGCAACCCGAACGCGGTCACCGATGCAGGTGTAGCAGCCAATATGGCCCATGCAGGCGTCATCGGTGGTATCCTGAATGTCAAGGTGAACCTCAAGTCCATCACCTCTGAATCCGAGGTCCAGCGATTGGTTTCTGATGTAGATACACTGGCAAATGACAGCAAAACTTTATTAGAGGAGACCATGAATATTGTACATAGTAGGCTGGACGAAGGATGACCGACGACGAAAAGGACGAAGGACCGCTGTTCCTGGACGAGGAATCCGACTCTCACCATGACCTCCCCTCATCGGACGAGGAGGAGGAATCCTGGAAGGAGATCGCCCTCAAGGCCGAGGCAGAGATCCATTACCTCGAGTCAACACTTCTGGAGACCCAGAAGAAGGTCAACCAGCTCGAGGCCGAAGTGCAGAAGCTCAAGGCACCTCCACTCATCATCGGCACTGTGCTGGACATCCTCGAGGACGGCAGGGCTGTCATCAAGTCCACAACTGGACCCAAGTTCTGTGTGCACGTATCCCCCAGACTGGACGCTGCAAAGCTCACCGTCGGGGATAGGGTCGCACTGAACAAGGACACCCTGGCCATCATCGAGAAGCTTTCCTCCAGCAAGGACCCAATGGTCGGAGCTGCAGAGGTCATTGAGAAGCCTGATCTCACCTACGAGGACGTAGGCGGCCTCGAGAACGTTATCGAGGAGATCAAGGAATCTGTTGAGTATCCCCTCAAGTTTCCAGAGCGCTTCCACGCTATCGGTATCGATCCTCCAGCTGGCGTCCTGCTCATCGGTCCACCAGGCACTGGAAAGACCCTTGTTGTCAAGGCCGTGTGCAACGAGACCGACTCAACGTTCATTCATGTTGTAGGTTCCGAGCTTGTCCAGAAGTTCATCGGAGAGGGTTCCAGGCTTGTCCGTGAAGTATTCGAGCTTGCCTCGGAAAAGTCCCCATCCATAGTGTTCATCGACGAGATCGACGCCATTGCGGCCAAGCGTCTCGACTCCACCACCTCTGCGGACAGGGAGGTCCAGAGGACCCTTATCCAGCTCCTTGCAGAGCTTGATGGCTTCACGAAGCGCGAGAACGTCATGATAATCGCGGCCACGAACAGGCCGGACATCCTTGACCCAGCGCTCATGAGGCCAGGCCGGTTCGACAGGATCATCAAGTTCCCACTCCCGACCAGGGAGGCCAGGTTGCAGATCCTCAAGATACACACCAAGGGAATGAAGCTTGCAAAGTCCGTGCACTTCGATGTGCTTGCGGACCTGACGGATGACTTCTCGGGTGCCCTCATCAAATCGCTGTGCACAGAGGCGGGTATGTTCGCTATCAGGGCGGGGGCCAAGAGCGTTTCGATGGTGCACTTCAAGAGCGCATTGGCTAAGATCCAGGAGAGGGAGAAGGAGAACACCCTCGAGCTGAATGATGGCAGCAAGCAGATGTTCGTGTGAGACCGAGCAAGATCAATGAGTTTTACGAACTGAGGCTGTGCCCTGTTCTTGTTCTGTACACGAAATTATATTACCCGTCATACAACTCCCGACCCGAGGAGGGCCCATGTCCGTCTACGACTTCAAGAACAGGATTCTTGCCTGTGAGAACTGCACTGCACCCATAAAGGTACCAAAAGCTGGAGGGGACATCATATGCTCCGAGTGCGGGGAGGTCAGTGCATTCGGCCCCCAGCCCAAGCTCAAGCCGCTCAAGTTCCAGAAGAAGAAGAGCATCCCGGAGGACCAGAGGATCGAGAGGCTGCGTGCCCAGGACGGAAAGCCACTTCTTGCCCCTGAAGGCCTCAAGGGGGTCATCGAGGACAACGAGATCCCAGAGTGGAAGCTCGAAGAGGCCAAGTCCGTCTGGCTTTCACTGAAGAAGAAGGTAGCAGAGGACAATGATTTTGCAGCTGCAGAGTCCCTGTTCTTCCTCACGTTCGTGTTCAACAACCTCTACAAGGACTCCGAGGATGCCAAACGCAAGAGGGCCCTCAACGAGAGCGCTCTCGAAGCGTTCAGCCTCCCCAGGCACAAACAGCTCATGATGTGCCAGCTCGGAGGGGAAGCAGCCAAGGAGGGGGATGTGAAGTCTGCCAAGCTGTGGCTCAAGAACTGCGACCCTCTGGCGGATGACATCCAGGCTGACAGTTACTACAGATACGCTATGGCACTGGTCGCGACCCGGAACAAGAACTGGTCAGGTGTTATCAAGCACCTAGGTTCTGCATACGATGAGATCCCAATAATGGACGCATATGATGGAGTATGTGTCGTTCTCCGTGCCAACGCCCTGGAGAAGCAAGGAAACGTCGAGGGTGCCAAGGAGGAGCTCATGCGATACATGAACGCGTGTGGAGCGTCCGGTCAGTCCCTGGTGGCTCGTATCATAGACAACTACGACTTCTTCGATCCATGCCCTCAGAGCTTTGCCCAGGCTGATGAGGCCTACAACAAGAAAGCAGCATCCTCCATGGGGGGAATGCTAGGTGTTGGTATCATGCTAATGGGCTCTGCCGGTGTCATGGCAGCCATTGGTCTTGTGGGTATCATCGCGTTCGCTGCCAAGCTTTCACTTCCAATGTTCGGTCAACCCAGTGTCGATGATATTGTCGGTATGGTCGTGATGACCGGTATGGCCGGCTTGCCTTTCTTCTTCGGTCTGTCCATGTTCATGGGTGCTAAGAAGAAGCAGAGGCTGCGGCTCCACGGTATCAGAGGTCGTGGAAAGATCATCAGCCTAAAGCCCACTGGGACCCGGATAAACAAGGTCCCCCAGTATGAACTGCACATCATGGTCAAGGCTGACAACATCCAGCCATACGAGGCGAAGACGAAGATCCTCATCAGGGCTGTTGAAGCTGGAGCATTCCAGCCGAACCAGGTTGTACCATTGAGGATAGATCCGGATAAGCCGCAGGATGTTATGGTGGAGACCGCGTAGGATCAGAATCCATCATCCTGGAGGTTACGCTCCTCGTCCTTCTCTTTCCAGCTTTGATAGCCTAAAAATCCAACCATCCCAACTATCCAGAGTACAAGCCCTGCGACCACGATCAAGGTGACGAAGCTTGGATACTCCGTGTCCTCGGGTCGGTCGTAGCTCTTCACGATCAGCTCATTACCTGAGACCAGGTCAAGTACGACAGCCGTCTCTTTATCGACTTCCTCACGGAGGTAGCCCAGGTATCGACCATCTTCTGAGATGGAGAAGCCTTCATCAGCATCAGCAGGAAAAAGAGTAGCGATGTACTCGGAATAATGGAGAACCATATCGTGTCGGTATATCGTATAGGTTTGAGCTTCGGTTGACATCGATGAATAATAGAGCTCTGACCCAGCTATCCTGAAACCATAGGCGGAGTTCTGTGTTGTTATTGGTGTGTTGAAGACGCTCGAATTGATAGGGGACACAGTGTTCTGAACGAACAGGAAGCCGTCTGGGTACAACTGACCTATGATACGTGGCTCGATATCAGATGCAGTAACCCGCTTGAAGTTCCTATAAGCGGTCTCGAACATGAAGAAGTAAGGAGTGAACACATCGTTCTCATAGTGGCTGAAGTGCATGAGCAGGTTGCCGTCGTAGGTCTCTGTGACCGGACCAATGTTAGTGATCTCTACTCCTAGAAGCTCGTAAAGGTCTCCTTTAGTGTAGCTGTAAGAATACCCCGACGCCAACTCGATCCTCAACCTGTTCCCATGCCACGAGACCCAACTCTCAGAGTCGGCCATGATGAGGTCTGGCATCCCAGAGATCCCGTCCTCCACGACCTCAACGGTCGTCGTGTTGTAGATATCATGGGTGTGATCGTAATCGTCATACAATGCGAAGCGTGTCCCGTCTGGAGAGATGATTGGCACCCGACCAACGCCTTCCGCAACGTCTGCCGAGGCATTGAGCGGTAGAAGTAATACTACAATGTAGCAGACAGCAAGTGCCGACAGAACACCCTTCCGGAACACGAGGCTACTAGGACCACTGGCCTATTAAACCTATTGCTTCCAGACCATTTTCGTGTGGTCGATACCCGCCTCGTCGAAGATATCTCCCACAGGCTCAAAGCCCATCTTGGCATAGAACCCCTGGGATTGACATTGGGCGTGGAGGTAGACCATCTCGTATCCACGCTCGACACACTTGTCCAGAAGGAACTGCATCATGGCCTCGCCGATGCCCTTTCCTCGAAACTCCTTGTAGACCGCGATGCGTTCGAGCTTGGTCCAATCGCCCGCCTGCCTGAACCTGCAGCATCCCACGGCCTTGCCGTTGAGGATGGCAAGGAAGTGCTCTGCATGTTCCCCTTGAGGATTACCATCCGAAAGGTTCGAAGGATCGTCAGATCCGATAGAATCGAACTCGTCGAACTCGATCTCGATGGGGACGTCCTGCTCCTGGATGAACACGATGTCTCGGATCTTGCGCATCACCAGGCGGTCATCATCATCAGCCACAGGTCGGATGTGAAGTCCCTCGATCATAGGTGTCCCCTCTTGAAGCCTGGGCGCTTCACGTGCTTGTGGAGGTGGGTCTTGGTCCCTTCCTCGGGCTTCACCTCTTTCTCATAAGGACCATGATCATCCCACATGAGCTCATCATGTAGGATCATATCCACACCGTCCTCCTCCACGAGGAAGCCCTTCCTTGTAGGCTCGTGGTGCTCTTCCTCGAAGGAGTCCAAAGAATAGGGTGCGACGCTTGTGTATTCTTCTTCCTCGTCCAGAGTATAGGTCGCCGTAAGGTCCACAGGCTTCTTTGGTTCTGGCTCCAGTGAATAGATGAGGTCGGAAAGTTCTGCCTCCAGCTCGTGGAAGTGAACATGCCATCTCTTGATGAGGAGCTTTCCAATGACGGGTGTTGGGATGCAAGTGACAACTGTTAGTATGACCAGTGTAGAGAAGATGTAGTCAGGGAAGATGCCCATCTGCTCACCGACCATCGCAGCGGCAAGGGCCGTAGAAAGCTGGGGGGTAGTGAACCAGCCACCAAGGAACGATTTCCTGATGTCAAAGCCCATGTATTTCATGGCCAGTGTTCCGCCCAGGGTCTTGGCGGCAATGAAACCTATGACCGTGATGAGGATGAACGGGATATGCTCGGTCTCGTAATAGAAGATGGCAAGGTTGGTCCGCATCCCAAGTATGAAGAAGAACAATGGAACGAACAGGCCATATCCAAGGGCATCGAGCTTCTTGTGTAGGATCCTCTGGTCCTCCTTCATGGCGAAAGAGTCTGCGATGGCAAGACCGCCCACGAACGAGGACACGATGAGATGGATGCCCAGGAACTCGCCGATGAGGACGATACCGAACAGGGCCATGAGGACGAAGGTCACACGTTTGATGTCGTGGAACGCTACACGTTTGAACACCATGTGGGAGAGCTTCTCCATTATCTTGACAGTCCCGAAGACGAATAGGAAAAAGATAATGATGTAGACGATGAGGTAGACGACCAGGTTGTCCAGGATATTGAAGGGACCTATCTTTGAGATGAAGTCATAGATGGTAGGGAAGCCTTCGATATCGGTCTCTGCAAGACCTGCATGGATCCTGACGGCGATAGCGAGCAACACAAGACCAACAACGTCCACAACAAGGGTTGCACCGATGATGGTTATCCCGAACTTGGTGCCTGAGAAGTGCAGCTCCTTTGCCATTGAAAAGACCATGGCCACAGAGTGAGAGATGAAGACTGCCAGGAACAGCAGCAATACTATCGGGGACAGTCCGAAGGAGATCGCGATGACAAGACCGACAAGCGCTGGGATGGAGATGGAAAAGATGGTGAACTTGGTGATAGGACCAAGGCTCTTTTTCAGAATGAGAGGTGAGATCTCCATGCCTGCCAGTGACATCAGGAATATCAGGCCGATGCTGGAGAGGTAGTCCAATGTGTCGAACATGACCTCTCTGGAGCCGTGGAACGATTCCACCATCAACCCGATGACGTCAAGACCATACGGTCCGAGTATGGCTCCGAACAGAAGGATGGCGATGGCCGATGGGACATACAACCTCTTCAGCAGTAATGGAGCGATAAGTATCACTGCCAGGATGAGGAAGATGATGATTATGAACTCCATTTTGGCACACCTATCAGTATGTCATCTGAGGTCGTTCGTACTACCCAGGACCATGTGGTCAAAACACCTATCTTTTAAAACCATTTCGCTGTGCATCCAACGACGTTCGTTTGCCATCCGAAAGCAAGCGTATCCCCAAAGCCTTTATACCAACCCTTACAATGGATGCTCGGTGCCGCGGAATTGACAGACGATAAAGAGCCGGATCCCAAGAGGAAGAGGTCCTCGAAAAAGAGCAAGAAGGGTACTGGCAAGAAGGCCAAGAGGGGCCGGTCCCGGGAGCAGGATTTCACAGCTGGTGGACAGGAAGGTTCCTGGGAACAGTATGGCACCGAGGATGGGCATTACGACCAGCAGCAGGCCTGGGGGCCACCACCCGCAGGGTACCAGCAATATTATCAGCCACAGTATCCGAAGCCTATGGGTGGATACTATGGGCATGGGGGATACTATGGGTCTGCAGGTCCAAAGAAAGAAAAGAGGCCCTTTTCGAAGCTTTCTCTGGTTTCGTTCTTCACAGGCATCGCATCCATTCTGATACAGCTGCTTGTGATAGTCTTCCTATTTGGAGGCCTGTTCGTCACTGCCATCGTAGCTGTGGTTGGCATATTGCTAACATACTGTTGCTGTTGGCTGCCTGCGTTAGGCGGTCCAATCCTTGGTGGGATCGGTCTGTTCACAGGCCTTGCATCCCTGCGACAGATTAAGCGATCTAAGAACAATTATTGGGGAATGCCATTTGCAGTGACAGGCCTTGTAACTGGAGCCATCGGACTTGTCCTTGGACTTGGTCTCATGATCATACAGATACTGTTCCTGTTGCTTGGGATATATATTATTTATACCGTGTGAATATCTGGGGTAGGGTTTGGAAATGGTGTCGGATCAGGATTCAGCCTCCACAGGTGAATACATCCGTGGGAAGGAGACCGAGAAGAAATGGGTGAGCTCCAGCGATAAGAAGAGCTCGGACACCTCCTCCAAACCAGACGGTAAGGCTGATTACAAGTACACACCGCCACCACCCGCAGGATACCCTCCACCAGGCGCTCCAGCAGGATATCCTCCGCCGGGTGCTCCAGTGTACCCACCTGGGGGTGGACCTCCACCACCGGGTTACCCACCTCCGGGCCCAGGATATGGGGCTCCATACGGAGCTCCGGGTTATCCTCCACCACCAAAACCACCGTTCTATCACAGCGTGCATTCGTTCACTATAACAAGTTACATCCTTGGTGTAGTCTCTGCAGTGATGGTCCTATTCTTCATCTTCGGCATATACTTCTATTGTGCTGGGACCATCTGCTCGTTCATCGGGATCATCCTCGGCATCATAGGTGTGGTGTTCGGGATCATCGGATTCCGAAATCACAAAAAGGATCTGGAGAGGTACACCAGCCAGGCTTGGCACGTTGGCGGCATAGTCGTCCCTGCAGCAGCTGGAGGGGTCAACCTGCTCCTGACGTTCTTTGTCTTGGCCATCATCGTGATAATGATCGTCTGGATAGGAATCATCTGAACTATTCCAGATGCTCTATCAGGAACTCGATGACGTCCATCATCGGAAGCTCTGTCTTATCGCCAATGTTAAGCTTGCAGAACGGACACGTGGTCAGCAGCACGTCCACACCCATGTCCTCCGCTTGCTTGGCACGAACAGCACCGAGCTCGTTGGCCTTTTCTGGGAATGCAGCTTTCACACCACCTCCACCACCGCAGCACTCTGCGTTCTCCCTGTTCGTCTCATACTCCTGCAGTTTCACACCAGGAACGGCCGCGATAAGCTTACGAGGCTCCTCGAACAATCCACAGGCCCTGCCCAGATGGCATGGGTCGTGGTAGGTAACCGTGACCTCGTCGGTCTTGAACTTGAGCTTGTCCACCTGGTCGAGCATGAACTCTGTGATGTGATAGACCTCGATGCCCTCGTAGTCGTTCTTGAGCGTGTTGTAACAACCCGCACACGACACGACCACCTTCTTGCCCCTCATTATGGCAGTGTTGGCTTCGATGGCCTTGGAAGCATCATGGCCAGAACGCATGAGGACCGATGCACAACAGACCAGTCCTTCTGGGATGGCATACTTGACGCCTGCTGCATCCAGTAAGGTGGTAGTGGCGTCGTAGACCTTGTGCATCCTGAACTTTGCCACACAGCCTGGGAAGTAGATGACGTCCGCTGCTTCGTCCGGCTTGACCTTGGTGTCCTCTTCGTTGAACACGTTGCCGCTCTTTTCGATGTTACCAGCAATTCCCTTGTGCTTGGCTGGACCCAGGTCGAGCTTCACGAGCTCTCTGCGCAATGCCTCCATCTTCTTCTTGGTATGGTGATCAGTATAGCACTGGACGGTGCATCGCTCGCATGTAGTGCATGAGAAGATGGTCTCGAGAAGCTCATCGTCCAGGAACTTGGTGATGTCACGCTCGTACTCCTTGATCTCTGGGAGCTTGCCCTTCACATCCCCAACGTCCACAGCGTCGACGTTCTCTGGATCGTAAACGCCCATGGCCCACCCGACCAGCTCCTGGATGTCCAGAAGCTTTGGGACCTCGAGCTTGGAGTCCTGGTCGTAGTTGAAACAGTCGAAGTGGACGATGCACTTGGTGCAACCGGATACAAGGTAGTCTGCTCCAGTCCCGATGGCCTCCTCGACCCTGCCCTGCCTGGCCTCCATGGAGGACTCGTTGCAGTTTATCCAGGAGTTGACACCGCAGCACTGGGCCTCTTCCTTGATCCTGTCCATCTCAACAAGCTCTGCTGCCTTGGAGATGACCTCGCGGGGTGAATCGTAGACCTCCTGGTAACGCCCAAGCCTGCATGGGTCGTGATAGGTCACTTTCACTCCATCCATCTTCGGGATCTCAACACCCTTCTCGAGCAGGAAGTCTGTGAAGTAGACGACGTCAGCATCGTAGTACTCCTTCAGCATATGATAGCACTCTGGACAGCCTACGACGATGCGCTTTCCCTCCAGCTCCGGCTTCAACCGTGCCTTGTTATCCTCGAACTCGTCCAGGTCCCCAGACACATACAGGTCGTGTCCACAGCAACCGTAGATCAACTTCGGCTTGATCCCCATGGCATTGAGGACCTTAACACCAGCCTGGGATGCTCCAGCATACTTCTTCTCCCTGTCGAACAGTGCATCCACCATGTGGAGGCATCCTGGGAAGTAAGCAACATCGGAGTTGTCGTCGGTCTCCACATCCTTGAGCCATGGCACGGGATCCACCCCCAGCAACAGCTTGGAGATGGTCTCGAAGACGTTCCTGTGGGAGGTCTGCTTGCCCATGACATATCGGTAAAGCGGCATGATCTTGTCAAGAGGGATGTGTGTTGGGCATGTCTCGTAGCAATACCTGCATGTGGAGCAGTCCAGCCCCGTCCCTATCGTGCACTGGTTCACTTGCATTGGTCCACCATCCTGTTGGCTGCGGCAGCAAAGGACGCACCTTCTGCCGAGGACATGTTGAAGAACTCCAGTCGTACGCTCCCGATACCAATGAGGTCCAGCAGCTGTTTGGCCTGGTCGGCCCGATCAGCCGCTCCAAAGTTACCATCGATGTAATGGCACTGGTCCGGCAAGCAGCCCACTACCATCACCCCCTTGGCTCCCTTGAGGAGCGGATATATCATGTGTTGATGTGAGACCCTGGCAGTGCATGGATATCGAACGATCTTGACGTTCGATGGGTAATCCATGCGCGCGGTCCCTGCGATGTCAGCAGCGTTGTAACCACACTGGGTGCAGACGATGGCAACGATAGTGTCATCCTCCCCCTCCATTATACCATCTATCTGTGCCTCTATCTGCTGGTCAAGGAACTGACGCAGGTCGATAGCGCCCGACGGACAGTTCGCAGCGCACTTGCCACAACCCTCACAGGCCACTTCGATGACCTTGTAGAACTCGCCAGTGGTGTCAATGGCATCATAGACACAACCGTCAGAGCAAGTTCCGCATTTGATACAGAGGTCTGCGTTGATTATGGCCTTGTTCAGGTCGATCTCTGTTGTCGGGTCCTTGAGGAAGGTAGCCACTCGAGACGCTGCAGCTCCAGCGTCTGTGATGCACTCCTGGATAGCTTTAGGTCCGGAAGCTGTTCCTGCGATGTAGACCCCGCCCATGGTCGTGTCCACAGGTCCGATCTTTACGTGCATTGGTTTTATGAACCCATCCGGGCCAAAGACCATGTGGATACGGGATATCATATCTGTGGTTCCCTGGTTCGGACGCATGGCAGCTGCAAGGACCACAAGTTCGCTCTGAAGCTGTAGGAGCTTCGAGGTGTTGTGGTCATAAACGTCCATCTCCAGACCACCCTCACGCGAAGCAAAGACCTCTGACGGCCTTCCATGGATGAAGTTGACACCCATGCCGCGGACCTTCTGGTAGTACTCCTCATAGTTCCGCCCTGCAGCCCTGATGTCGATGTAACAGATGTTGACCTCGGTATCTGGATGCTCCTGCATGATGAGGTTGGCGTTCTTGAGCGAGTATGTGCAGCAGATCCTGGAGCAGTACTCGTTGGTCCGCTCGTCGCGAGATCCAGAGCATAGGATGAAGGTCACTGACTTGGGGACCTTACCAGAAGAAGGGACCTTAACGTGACCGCCGGTCGGACCTGACGGGGATAGCATCCTCTCAAGCTCCAGGCCGGTAATGACGTCTGGATGGTCGTAGTTGAGCTCGGAGCCAGACAGGTCATACTGCTGGTATCCCGTGGCCACAACCACTGCGCCAACGTTGATCTCCTCCTCCGAGTCCTCCTGCTTGTAGTCGATGGCATCGACCTCGCAAACCTCCTCGCACAGACCGCATCCGCCAGTTACCAGGTGGACACAGTTCTCAACATCAATGGATGGGACCTTTGGCACATCCTGGAGCGAGTTGAAGTAGACATTGGCCCTGTTGACCATGCCGAACTCATATTCGTGCTTGCTCTCCTGAACGCTCTTGCCCTTGAAGCCTTCCACCCGCTTCTTATCGATGCTGGTGGTCGGACAGACATGGAAGCATGCTCCGCATGAAAGGCACACAGGGGAGTTCTCATCGAACGGTGACTTGATCTCCCTGTTGTTCCCCCGGTTCTCGAAGCTTATGGCCTCGGAACCCATGCGTTCGCACATCCTGGCACAAAGTCCGCAGAGGATGCAGTTGTCATCCTTCTTCTTGAAGCGAACCTCTCCGACGCCATACTGCTCGGCAAGGTTCTTCAGCACAGCCTCCTCCGGGCATCTGGCCAGGAGCAGCTCGATGATCATCTTGCGAGATTTCATGACCTCGTCAGAGCCTGTCTCGATGGTCATGCCATCCCTGACAGGCAGTGTGCACGAGGTGGTGATCGTGGACCAGCCTTCGCCCTTCCACTCCACGGTGCACAATCTGCATGCTCCGTAGGGTTCCAGGGACCTGTGGTCGCACAGGGTCGGGATGGCTATCCCGTTGGCCCTGCAGACCTCCAGTATGGTCTGGCCCTTCTCGGCCTCGTATTGGTTGCCGTCAATGGTTACCGTCACCATTTACTCACCCCCTCCTGTGGTAACGACCACGGCTCCGAACTTGCAGGCCTCCTTGCAGGCCCCGCATTTGATGCACTTTTCAGCATCGATGACATGCGTCTTTTTGAGCTCGCCTGTGATGGCGTCCACTGGACACCGCTTCGCACAGGCGCCGCATCCGACGCATGGATCATCTTCGATCGAGAACTTAATGAGCGCTTTACACACCTTGGCCCTGCAAACACCCTTATCGATGTGCTCCATGTACTCGTCCATGAAGTACTGAAGGGTGGTCTCAGTTGGGTTGGGTGCCGTCTTGCCAAGACCACAAAGCGATGCGGTCTTGACGACGTGTGCAAGCTCTTTAAGCAGGTCGATGTCCTCGGGCTTTGCTTCGCCGCCACAGATGGCCTGGAGGATGTCCAGCATCCTCTCTGTTCCCTCCCGGCACGAGGTGCACTTGCCACACGACTCGTCGAGGTTGAACGCAGTGTAATACCGAGCGATATCCACCATGCAGTTCTCCTCATCCATAACGATCATTCCGCCAGAGCCCATCATGGAACCGAGCTTTGTGAGCTCGTCGAAGTCGATGGGCGTATCCAGCTTGTCAGCTGGGATACAACCACCTGATGGACCACCGGTCTGAACCGCCTTGAACTCCTTGCCGTCGGGGATGCCTCCACCGATGTCGAAGATGAGCTCGCGGAGGGTGGTTCCCATGGGGACTTCCACAAGACCAGTGTTGTTTATCTTACCGACCAGCGAGAATATCTTGGTGCCCTTGCTTCCCTCGGTGCCGATGCCGAGGAACCAGTCCGCACCCTTTCCAACGATGTGCGGGATGTTAGCCCAGGTCTCGACGTTGTTGAGCACCGTTGGTTTCCCCCAAAGGCCTGCCTCTGTAGCGTGGATATGCTTGGCCCTGGGCTCGCCGACATTGCCCTCAATGGACTTGATGAGCGCGGAAGACTCACCGCAGACGAATGCTCCAGCGCCTCTGTAGATGAATATCTCGAAGTCGAAGCCAGAGCCCAGGATGTTCTTTCCGAGCAATCCTGCCTCCTTTGCCTGACCGATAGCTATCTCCAGGTTCTGGACCGCCAACGGATACTCGGCCCTGACGTAGATGTAACCCTCTGTGGCGCCAATGGCGAACCCACCGAGGATCATACCCTCCAGGACCAGGTGGGGGTTGCCCTCCAGCACTGACCTGTCCATGTATGCGCCTGGATCGCCTTCGTCGCCGTTGCATATGACGAAGCGCTCGTCGGCCTCCACCTTGGCAGCAGATGCCCATTTCCTTCCAGTAGCGAAGCCTCCACCACCACGACCGCGGATCTTGGACTTGGACACTTCGTCCACGATGGCTGAAGGCTCCATGGTAAGGGCCTTGGCCAGTGCGGCGTATCCGTCCAGAGCGATGTAGTCTTCTATGGATGCAGGATCTATCCTGCGGTTATTATCAAGTATGACACGCGTCTGTTTGGCGTAGAACTGGATGTCCTTCTCACCCTGGATGGCATCTCCAGATGCGGGATCCTTGTAGAGGAGCCTGTCTATGACCTTGTTGCCAATCAGGGTCTCCTCGACTATCTCGTCCACGTCGGAGTCCTTGACGTTGGTATACAGGATGTCCGCAGGCTCGATGTGGACCAGAGGGCCCTGCTCACAGAACCCGTGGCAACCAGTGCGCTTGAGAGTCACGTTGGTCAAGCCCTTCTCCTTGAGCTTTGCCTCAAGGGCAGCCCGAAGGGTCGTAGAGCCGGATGTCTCGCAGCCGGTCCCGCCGCAGATGGCCACGAGGACCTCTATGTTCTTCCTCTCCTCCTGTGCCTTGGTGCGCAGCTGTTCGAGGGCCGCAGCGTTCTCTATGCGGTTCATTCGCCATCACCCCCTTTGATATCGCCTATGATGCGTTCAGCATCAGCAAGGGTGAGGTTCCCATGGTACTCGTCATTGACCACCATGATGGGGCCGAGCGCACATGCGCCCAGACAGTTGACCGCTTCCACCGTGAACATACCTTCAGGTGTGTCCTCGATGAGCTGCTGGATCTTATCGTGGAGGTTCTCTCCACCACGGACGTAGCATGCTGTGCCCAGGCAGACCTTGATGTGGAACTTACCCTTGGGCTCCAGACTGAACGCCTTGTAGAAGGTAGCTATCCGCACGATCTTGGACACTGGGATGTCCATCTTGAACGAAAGGTACTGGATGACGTCCCTTGGGATGTATTTGTAATGCTCATTGACGTCCAGGAGCACTGGGATCAGGCTGTTGCGAAGCTCTGAATGCTTGTCCAGGAAGCCGTCTATAACCTCCTTGTCTTGGACAGGCGGCTCCACAGATGGCTTGTCCGTGGGCTGTATCCTGAAGTATACTGGACAGACGGTGGTACACTCGCCGCAACCAGTACAGATGTCCTCCTTGATCTTACGGGTCCGCTTCAGGACCTTGGCGTGGTAGTCGCCAGGCCTTCCATGGAACTCCATGACCTCGGAGGTGGTATGGAGAACGATGTTCTCCTCGGAAATAGCATCGAACAGGATGGGGGATATGGTACACATCGAACAGTCGTCAGTTGGGAACGTCCTGTCGAGCTTGACCATGTTACCGCCGATGGTAGCCGACTTTTCGATGAGATGGACCTTGATGCCCTTGTCAGCGATCTCCAGGGCAGTATGGAGACCAGCAATGCCGCCGCCGATGACCATAGCTTCCTGGACCACAGGAACGTCCATGGTGCCTATTGGCATGTGTTCCTTGACCCTGTTGATGGAGCCGCGTATAAGGGCAATGGCCTTCTCTGTGCCCTCATCCATGTCGTCATGCACCCAGGAGCACTGCTCGCGGATGTTGGCCATCTCCCACATGTACTTGTTCATCTCCTCGCCCACGCACTCTGCGAAGATATCGCCATGGTGGACCGGGGAGCAGGATGCGATGACCACATACTCCAGGCCGTTCTCTCGGATGGTCTCTTTGATGTTCTCCTGGCCAGCCTCGGAACACAGGAAGATCTCCTCTTTCGCGATGAGCTCTGGGTCTGCATCGAAGTGCTCTGCTATCTTGTGGACGTCCACGGTGGCTGCGATGTTGCGGCCGCAGTGGCAGACGAAGACACCGATCTTCGGCTTCTCCTCGCTCATTCTGCCACCTCCTCTTTCTCGTCCGCAGCTTCCTCAGACTCATCACCGCCGAACAGTGGCTTCGAAAGGTTCAGGTCGAAACCAAGCTCCTTGGGATCAAGTCCCATAGCATAGCCTACGACCTGTGTAAGATAGATAACTGGAAGGTCGAGCTTCTCACCGATGGTTTGGGCGCACTCCTGCTGCTGGCCATCCATCAAACGGTGGCCCCATGGACAGGTGTCCACCAGTCCATCGTAGCCTCGGAACTGTGCAGCCTCCACCTTCTGGCCAGCCTTGGTGAGCGCTGAGTCCCGCTGGTTGGCCACATACAGGCCGCCACAGCAGTTGATGCGCTCTGGGTAAGGCTCGGACTCTGCCCCTGCGGCGCGGAGTATCTCCTCCATCTTCACAGGGGTCTCTGTGTGGTCGCATCGCTCAAGGTCAGAGTAACGAAGGATATGGCAGCCGTAGTGGCATGCAAGCTTCTTCCCGATGGGGTTGACGAGGTTGTCCTTGATGACATCCAGGTTCTCGTGCATGATCTCAAGCGGATGGACGACCTCTACAGGTCCGTCCCACTCGAGCCCTTCCATCATTAGCTTCTCCTTCATCTTCTCTAAAAGGTCTGGGCTTCCGAACAACTTCATCTTCGCCTCGGTGAGAGAAAGATGACAGACATTGCATGGAGCCAGGATGTCCAGCCCCTCCTTCTTTGCTATCGCAAGGTTCCTGATGGCCAGATAGTATGTCATGTTCATTGAAAGATGCCTTACAGGTCCTCCACAGCAGGAAAAGCCTGGGACATCCACGAGCTCAATGTCGAACTTCGGCATGAGCTTGCGCACGGACATCTCGTAGCCGTACTGGGAGGTGGACAACAAACAGCCAGGGTAAAGTGCTAGTTTCCTCATCTTATCACCTCACACCATTAGCTCCATTGCGGCCATCATGACCACGTTCATGAACTTCTCCATGTCCTCTGGGGCCGGGGCCGGGGGAAGGCCCAGGTCCGACCGCTCTACCGTGGAACCGTCCTTGGTGAGAGCAGGCTGTTCGGACATTATCATGCCCATGCCCATTATGGTCTGTAGCCAGTTGGAGTACTCGCCAGGGACCTCCTTTCCTTCTACGAGGTTCATGTTCTTTATCAAGAACAGAACTTCAACAGGAGATACCTTCTGGGGGCAACGTTCCTTGCACTTGAAACAGACCATACAGGTCCAGATCACATCGTTGCCCATGAGCTCGTCGATGTAGCCTGCCTTGGCAAGGGCCACTATCTTATGTGGCTCAAGCTCTAGAAGCTTCATGGCCTCGCAACCGCTTGTGCACTTGGTGCACTGGAAGCACAGGTCCACTTTGGCCACCCTGATGAGCTCCAGGGTGTTGTTTATGGTCGATCTTCTATCCTGCTGGGGCAGGTTCATGGAGGTAAGGTCCACTACTGGCATCTATATCGCTCCTTATGTGGGGCATGCTGGCTGTATTTGCCGAACAGGGGGAAAAGGTCCCTGTCTTACTTCTTGAGCTTCTCGGTGAGCTCTGGGACTATCTTGTAGATGTCCCCGATTATATAGTAGTCAGCGGCCTTGAGGATGGGTGCGTTCTCATCCTTGTTTATGGCCACGATGATCTTGGAATCGCGCATTCCGGCAAGATGCTGGATCTGGCCAGAGATACCACAGGCGATGTAGAGGGACGGCTTGACCCTCTTACCGGACAGTCCCACCCAGTGGTCCACAGGGAGCCACTCCAGGTCGGAAGCTATTGGTCTTGAGCATCCGAGCTCACCGCCGATGGTCTTGGCAAGCTCTGTGATCATGTCCAGGTCCTTTTTGTCCTTGACACCACGACCGCATGCTGCGATGACAGTGGCAGCCTCGAGCTGGACGTTTCCGCCCTCTTTCTTCTCGACGCTGGTCACAGTGACCTTGGTGTCTCCAAGCTCTGGGCTGAAGTCAGAAACGCTTCCGGCGGAAGCACCATCTGGAGCCTTGAAGGTCCTTGGTGCAACGGATGCTATGGCTGGCTCCTCCGCGAACTGGAGGGTCTCCACACCATTACCGCCGTAGACTATCCTGTCGACCTCCATCTTGCCATCAGCGATACGGATGTCTGTTGCATCCATGCCGATAGGCTTGTCGAGCCTTGCAGCGATCCTTGGGCCAAGCTCCTTGGCCTCCTTGGTGGACCCGACGAGGATGAACTTGGGATCCTCCTGCTCGATGAATGCTGCTGCAGCGTTGGTGATCTGCTCCACGTTGAAGTTCTCTGGAGCGCCTGCAAGCTTGAACACGGCGTCTGCACCGATGTCGCCTGCTGCGGCGATGGTGTCAGGGCTTGGTGCCAGGTATGCTACCTTTCCACCGATGCCGTCTGCAAGTTCCTTTGCCTTTCCGACTATCTCCTTGGCTGTGTTGGGATCTTCACATATTACGAGTATCTCCATCTTAATCACCTCCCAAGCACCGTGTTTATGGCATCTGCAAGTTCGGAAACTGCCTCGTCGCCTTCGAACTGGACCTGCTTCCTGTCCATGCTAACAGCCTTGAGACCGGTCTGGACGGCCATAGGCTTGATGTCATCACCGCTCACGCCAACAGCACCCGCATCCAGAGTCTCCAGGGGCTTTTTGTTGGCCTGCATGATCTGCATGATGTTGGGGAACCTGGGCTCGTTGATGTCCTTGGTCACGGAGATGACCAGAGGGAACTTGCCCTCGACGTTTCCTGTCTTGTCGCCCATGTCGACCTTCGCCTTGATGGAATTACCATCAAGCTCCAGGCCGTTGACCCTGCTCATCTGGCCGTA